>NZ_JBEBMH010000037.1:0-48350 GCF_040081985.1 Mesorhizobium yinganensis
GATAGTCCGGTTCGGCGCGAGATGTCGCGGATCGAAAGATGGTCTCGGTAGTGCCAGCGTCGGATGACGCTCAATAACTCCATGTCGATCACTCCGATGTCCCCCACACAATCCGTGTGGGAGGAGCTTCAAACATGGGTCAATTCTCGATGGAAAAACCTCCGTCGACTGGGTCACTTCTCAGTGGAAATCAACACTCGCACATCATCGCGGCGGTGACGCTAGCTATCCCGAGCATGATCCTGGCCGAATCCGCGCTCAGCTTTCTAGGTCTCGGCCTTCAACCGCCGATCGTTTCTTGGGGCGTCCTGCTGCAGGACACACAGAATGTGCGGGCCATCACGCAGGCGCCATGGCTTTTCCTACCGGGCTTTTGCGTCGTCATCGCCGTGCTCGCACTCAACTTCCTCGGCGACGGCCTCCGCGACGCCGCAGATCCATACTCGAAGTGACAACCATGGCTGAACAACCGAAAGCCAAGACGCCGATCCTCATTGTGCGCAATGTCTCGGTAGATTTCCCCATCCGCAATGGCGTCGTCCATGCCGTCAAGAACCTCTCCTTCGACCTGCTGGCTGGGGAGACGCTGTGCGTCGTCGGCGAGAGCGGCTCGGGCAAGTCGGTGACGGCGCGCGCGATCCTTCAGCTTCTGGTCAAGCCGGGCAGGATCACGAATGGTGAGATCATCCTGCGCTCCCGCGACGACGAGACGGAGATCGACATCGTCAAGCTCGGCGCGACGGGTAAGGCGATTCGCGATGTTCGCGGCCGGCGCATCGCGATGATCTTTCAGGAGCCGATGAGCAGCCTTTCGCCTGTTCATACGATTGGCCACCAGATTTGCGAAGCCATCATGCTGCATGAGCCGGTGAGCGGGGAGGAAGCGCGCCGGCGCGCGGCGAAGCTGCTCGACCGTGTGAAGATCCCGAATCCCGAAAGGGCGCTGGATCGCTATTCCTTCGAGTTCTCGGGCGGCATGCGGCAGCGCGCCATGATAGCGATGGCGCTGTCCTGCAATCCGGACATCCTGATTGCCGACGAGCCCACCACCGCCCTGGACGTGACGACGCAGGCCGAGATCCTGTCGCTGATCCGCGAGTTGCAGCACGACCGCGGCATGGCGGTCTTCTTCATCACCCACGACATGGGCGTCGTGGCGCAGATCGCTGACAGGGTGCTGGTGATGTTCAAGGGCGACCCGGTTGAGACTGGCGACGTCTTCGAGATATTCGGATCGCCAAAGGAACAGTATACGCGGGCCCTGATCGGCTCCGTGCTGAAACTGGAAAAGCCGGCGCCACGGCCGGCGCGTCCCGCGAATGAAAAGCCGCTTGCACAGGTCAACGACCTTTCTTTGCACTTCATGACCGATCCGGGCGGCTGGCGGCGACCGCCGACCTATTTCAAGGCCATAGACGGCGTCAGCCTGACCATCAACCAGGGCGAGACGGTGGGCGTGGTCGGCGAGAGCGGCTCGGGCAAGACGACGCTCGGCCGCACGATCCTTCGTATCTACAACCCCACCAGCGGGCGTGTGGACTATACGCGCGCGGACGGCTCCCATGTCGACATGGCGAGACTGAACAGGGACGAGATGAAGGCGCTCTATGGCGAAGTTCGCATGGTCTTCCAAGACCCGCATTCTTCCCTAAACCCGCGCATGACGGTGTTCCAGATCATCTCTGAGCCCTTGCGCATGAACACCCGTATGTCGGAGAAGGATATCCGCGGCCGAGTATCGCAGTTGCTGGAACGCGTCGGCCTGCCCGCCGAAAGCGGCGATCGCTATCCGCACGCGTTCTCGGGAGGGCAACGCCAGCGCATCTCCATCGCCCGCGCCATCTCCCTCAACCCCCGCCTGATCATCGCCGACGAGCCGACTTCGGCGCTCGATGTGTCGCTGCGCCACCAGATGCTCGACCTGATGCGCGGACTGCAGACCGAGTTCGGCCTGTCCTACCTCTTTATCAGCCACGACATCTCCGTGATTCGCTATTTCTGCGACCGCGTCGCCGTGATGAAGAATGGCAGGATCGTCGAGATTGGCGATGTCAGGCAGATCTGCGATGCCCCGCAGCATCCGTATACCCAGACGCTGATCCGCGCGGTTCCGCGGCCGGATCCCACCCTGCGGCAGCTCGCCCAGACTTGAGGGTTAAAAATGTCACGTATCCTGCTCACAGGCGCCGCTGGCCGCCTTGGAACCTACCAACGCCGTCGCTTCGCCGAGCTGGAGCTCGATGTCCTGGCGACGGATATCGTCCAGCCGCCAGGAGCGCCGCCCCTGGAAATCGCGGATTTCTGCGACCCGGCGCAGGTGGCCCGGCTGATGCAGCAGGATATCTCCGCCGTGGTCCACCTTGGCGGCGTCGCCAACGAACAGCCCTGGCAAGCCATCCTCAGTGCCAATATTGTGGGCACATACAACATATTTGAAGGCGCGCGCCTCGCGGGCGTCAGGCGCATCGTCTACGCCTCCAGCTATCACGCCGTGGGCATGTACCCGGTCGATGACATGCCCGTCGACACGCATGCCGCGTTACGGCCAGACTCCCTTTACGGCCTCAGCAAGGGTTTCGGCGAAACCCTGGCGCGGCTGTACCACGACAAGTTCGGCATCGAGTCCATGTCGATCCGGATCTGCACGGCGCTCAGGCCGAAGACCGAGCGCGAACTGCATCTATATTGCAACCAGGACGATCTGTTCGACCTGGTGAGGACCGCCATTGAAGCGCCGCGACTAGGCTGCAAGCTCGTATACGGCATCTCCGAGCGGGACGGCGCGTGGTGCGTCAACGACGAGGACCAGTTGCTCGGCTGGGAGGCGAAGCACCGTTCGAGCGAGCTGCCGCCTCCTGGCGGCAACAGTTGGCCATCGCGCGATCCCAGCTATGTCATGCTCGGCGGCGTCTTTGGTATCCGCGGCCACCCGGATGACCTCGACGTTCTGGCCCCGGCCCCGATGGCGGGCGCGGGGCGCTCGCAGACAAACTAGGCGCGCCGGCGCGTCACCCGAGGTCTGAAAGCAGTTGCCGCCGGCGTGCCGCGACGGATTGGAGCGTTGAAGATGACTAGCCAACCTGTCTATGTTGCAAGCAATCTTCCATTCGACGCGGGCCAATGGAAGCGACTCGAGGATGCGATCGGACCGAATCTCATGATGCGGGTCGATCCGGCGGACGAAGCCGCCAGCGCCGAGGCGTTGCGGAAAGCGAAGGTTGCCATACTTTCGGGAGATCTTGATGAACGACATCTCGGCGCACCCAATCTCAGATGGATCCATTGCGACCATTCGGGGTTGACCAAATCCGCCAGACCAGAGATTTTCAGGCGTGGCCTTCTCGTTACCGGGTCGGCCGGGAGATCGGCACCTGCTCTTGCAGAGCACGTCATGATGTTCGCACTCCTGCTAGGGTCGCGCTATCCGGACTTCTATGAAAGCCAGAAGCGGCATGAGTGGAGGCGCACGCCGGACATGGCAGGCCTCCGGGCCCTCTGCGGCCGGACAATCGGTATCCTCGGGATGGGCAAGACTGGCATGGAACTGGCCAAGCGCGCGAAAGCGTTCGAGATGCGCGTGCTCGGCTATCGTCGTCGCGACCTGCCCGTCCCGCCGGGGGTCGACCGCATGTACAGCACCGACAAGGGCGAAGGGATCAACGACATCTTGAAGCAGGCCGACATCTTGGCACTGGTCTTGAACCTGTCGAACGACACTTACCACCTGATAGGACGCGACGAGATCGCGTTGATGAAGTCCTCGGCGATCATCATCAACCTGGCCCGGGGACAGGTCGTCGATCAGGATGCGCTCGTAGACGCGCTAAGGAGCAACCGGCTCGCGGGTGCCGGTCTCGATGTCACGACCCCCGAGCCCCTGCCTCGCGACCATCCGCTATGGGATGTCCCGAATCTGCTGATAACTCCGCACTTCACGGCTGCTGTCCCCGACAGGAGCGAGCGGTCCCTTGCAATAATCACCGAGAATCTACGCCGGTATAAAGCGGGCGAGACTCTACTCAATCTGCTCACGCCGGAAGACGTCTACACGTATTGACTGACGGCGCGTGAAGTCATGGTCGCGGAGCAAGCAAAGCGGTACCGTCGCCTTAACTCGGGATGAAGCGTGCGGAGGCTCGAGGGCCGTTTTCACCCGGCGGTCGGGATGGTAATCCGGCTCCATGTTTCCATGGAAGCCGTTCGAAGTTTGCGATACTGGGCTGAGGTGAGAAGGTTGCGCGGATAGTGGAAGAGATTTGCTATCGGGCCGTGGATGGAAACGAAGCGCTGACATTGCCGGCTCGACTTGAAACGCTTCATCGTCCGCTCCCGTCTTCGGACGATAAGATGAGAATTCTCCGCCGTGTTGTTCAACCCCTTGTGGGATCGATGTTCCATGTCGGGCATGAGTTCGTTCCTTGCCGCGCCATATGAACGAAGATTATCTGTAATCATGACGCGGGGTGCGATACCCTGTTGCTTGAGCAGCTTTCGCAGTAGCCTCAGCGCAGCTTTACGGTCTCTTCGGCTTTGCACAAGGGCGTCGAGAACATGGCCGTTTGCATCGACCGCTCGCCACAGCCGGTGTTTCCTGCCCTTGATGGAAACGACCACCTCATCGAGGTGCCAGTTGGAGGCCTCGAAATACCTCGCCATTGACGTCCCGAACTGATTCACTGTCCCGGTAATTTGGGGGGAGGGAATGGATGCGGGGACAGGCAGGGTTTTGGGACGTTGACGAGCGGTATATCCGTCTGAGCGAGGCCGGCGATCCGCTGGAAAAACTGAATGCGGTAGTGCCGTGGGAGGTCTTCCGGAAACCACTGGCCAAGGCGCTGAAGCGCTCGGACGGCGCGAAGGGCGGCCGGCCGCCTTACGATCCAGTAATGATGTCCTGGTGCTGCAGGCGCTCTACAGCCTGTCGGATGACCAGGCCGAATTCCAGATCATGGACCGGCGCACCTTTGGCCGGTTCCTTGGTCTTTTGGATGCTGGCGACAGAGTGCCGGACGCCGAGACGATCTGGCTGTTCCGGGAGCACCTGACGCAGGCCCGCGCGGTGGAGAACCTGTTCGCCCGCTTTGACAAGCACCTCACCAAGGCCGGTTATCTTGCCATGGGCGGGCAGATTGTCGACGCCAGCATTGTTGCGGCACCGAAACAGCGCAATACCGACGCCGAGAAGGCCGACATCAAGGCAGGCAAGGTACCGGACGCGTGGAAGGACAAGCCCGCGAAACTGCGGCAGAAGGATCGCGACGCGCGTTGGACGGTGAAGTTCTCGAAGGCCAAGGCGGCCGAGGATGGCAAGCCGCAGCAGCGCGACATCGCCATTCCCGCCTTCGGCTATAAGAACCATGCCGCGATTGACCGCCGGCATGGCTTCATCCGCGGCTGGAACGTCACAAGCGCGGCGGCCTATGACGGCGCTCAGCTTCGCAATTCAACGAGGAAACAACGAAAATCCCCCAGAGACCGCTTCCATATGTCTCCGAGCGGTCCAGCCGGAATCGGAGCAAGGCATCAGCATCGAGGGGAAAGGGGAGATTTCTCTTCCGCAGACTAATATCTTTCTCTAGTCTGCGGCATCCTGCTAAGCTATTGAAAAGATTGGCGCGCCCGAAGAGATTCGAACTCCTGACCCCCAGATTCGTAGTCTGGTGCTCTATCCAGCTGAGCTACGGGCGCGCGGAAGGCCGTAACGACGACCCGCGAGGGTCAGCCGACAGGCCAACCGCAAGCGAGACGTTCCCTAATGGCTGGCTTTCGGAAAAGCAAGCCGCCGCAAGAAACTTTTGATGGCGCCTGTGGAAGGGTGGCCGTGGGCTTTCGCCCTTCTCGTCTTTCGAGGTCGTCTGTCCCGATCCCTGCGACCGATCGAGTGCTTGTGGGCCGATCGCCGCAACGGCGCCGGCCATGGATGGGGTACGCCTGCGCCGGTTGGTGCATCGCGCACCTGTGCAGACCATGCATCGAGCGGGCCGGCCGGTCGCGGACCGAACAATCATGTGGCGGGAAAGCGGCGTCTGAAGCGGGGTGGTCAATGGGCCTCTCGATCTCGCCGACGTGACGCGAGTGCGATCCCTCATCGGCGAGGTGGAGACGCAAGCCGGTCAACCATGCCTCCGCAGGCCGCCGCGCGCTTCGTCCAATCGTACCGGCTGGTCGGGGATGGTCACCGAAAACACCGTGCGGCCGCCACGGCTCTCGACCAGCTCCAGCGAGCCGCCATGGGCGCGCACCAGTTCGTGGGCGATGGCGAGGCCGAGCCCGGTGCCGCCGCTGCGCGCCGCGCCGCGGAACGCCGCGAACAGGTTTTCGCGCGCTTTCTTCGGCAGGCCGGGACCGGTGTCGGTCACCAGGATGCGGCTGACGCTGCCCTGCCGCTCGGCGGTGATGCTGAGCCGGTTGACGGCGGCGGCCTCGGTCTCGGCCGTCATCGCCTGCACCGCGTTGCGGCACAGATTCGTCAAGATGCGGAAAAGCTGCTCGGCGTCGGCGTCCACCTCGAAAGCGGCATCGACACCGTTGACGAACTCGACGCCGCTCTCCGGCTCGATGCCGAGCAGATTGTGAACCTCGTCGACGACTTGCCGAAGCCTGAGCCGCCGGCGGGCGGGCGGCGGTTCCTGGGTACGGCCGTAGGCCAGAACGCCTTCCGAATAGGAGACGGCGCGGTCGAGCGCGCGCAGCAGGCGCGGCGCCAGCGCCTGCACGGTCGGATCCTTCACCGTGCCCAGCCTGTCCGACATCAACTGCGCGGAAGCAAGGATGTTGCGCATGTCGTGGTTGATCTTGGAAACGGCGAGGCCGAGATCGGCCAGATGTTTCTGCTCGCCAAGGGTCTTTTGCAGCCGCGCCTGCATGCCCGCCAGCTCGCGCTCGGCGACGCCGATTTCGTCGCCCCGGTCCTCCGGCCGGATAATCTGCGCGGGATCGTCGGGCCGGCGCGAAAAATCCAGCATGGAACGTGTCATCGCCCGGATCGGCCGGATCATGATGCGGTCGATCGTGTAGAAAACCAGCATGGCGGTGATCAGCGAGATCAGCAGCGACAGCAGCGCGACGTTGCGCGAATAGTCGAGCATCGCCACGCGCAGCCGGCTGTCGGGGATGATCAGCTCGAATTCCTTGTTGCTGTCGCCGACCTTGCCGAACACCCTGAGGACGCGGCCGCCGCCATAGACCAGCGTGTCGACCGCCCCGGTCATCGCCTCGAACAGGCCGATATTGCCGAGGTCGATGTGCTCGTCGACTTCCGGCGGCACCTCCGTCACGACCAGCAGGCGCGACATGCCGTCGTCGCGCACCGCGATCGCCTTGGCGCCGATGGCCATCAGCACGTCGTCCTGCACCTGCCGCGACAGGCTGTTGGCGTCTTCCTCGACAAGCACGATGGAAAGCGCGGCCGCCGTGCCCAGCCGCTCTTCCAGCCAGCTTAGCCGGAAATTGGCGATCGACGGCACGAAGATCAGCACTTCGGCGATCAGCACGAAACAGGCGGTCAGCACAAGCAGCTTGGCGGAAAGGCCCCTGGCCAGCGAGACCGTCCTCGTGGCGTCGGTGGGGTCTTGCCTGTCGTCCGCGATCTCCCGGTCGCTCATGCGGCCGTATGGTCCTTCTCCAGCGGCCGCGCAATGTTCTCCGGTGTGAAGGGCGGCACGTGCAAGCAATGAATGCAACATGCCGGCGACATTCGGGCAGCACGGTCAAGATAGGGGATTGCGCCGCATTTGCCAAATTGGCCGATCGAAGGAGGCGGGTGTGCTGATGGGTGGGCGGTTTTATTTCCCGGGGGGAAAATCGCAGCCGCGCTCGCCGCCACGCCGCGAAAAATCGGCGCCGGCCGTCGACCCTTCGGTTTACGGTGTCCGGCCAGCGTCGCGGTCATGACGTGTCGCGGCGATCCAGCGCGTAGACGGCGAGCGCGTGGGCATGGGCAAGAATTTCGTCGACCTCGCGGATTTTTCCCGGATGGGTCGCGCCCGGCTCGTAGCGCGACAGCCGGCCGCCGGGCGGACGTCCGCGCCGCAGCGCCGAGACGCGCCGGCCGGAGACGGGGCCGTCCCGCGCGATTGCGGCGTCGCGCCGTGCCTGCCAGCGGGCGAAGCGTTGTGCCTGGCCCGGCAGGTCGTCGAGCGCGGCGCCGAGCGCGGCAAGGCGCTGGCCGAGACGCGCGGCATCGATCGGATCGTTGGAAGATGGCGGCGGCGGCAGCGGGCGGTACGTCGCGCCGAAATCGAGGCCGAGGATGCGCGGGGCGGCGTGGGCGGGCACAGCGCGGCGGGGGACGTGGAACGGTCGACGCGGCGGATCGAGCAGGGACAGCGAGAGGGTGCGCGGGGCGGGCTTGGGACGTTTCTTCGGGCCCTTTGGCAGGAAGGCGCGGGGCCCTCGCAAGGTCGCGGGCTTTGGCTTGCGCGGGCGTAGCGGCGGAAGTGTTACCACGATCCCACGCGCGGCCGCGATGATCAGCCGCCGCGCGGCGGCTTCGGCCGGACGCAGCAGCCGCAGGATGGCGAGGTAGAGATGGCGGGGGAGGCTAAGTGCCGGGTTAAGTGCCGGGGACAGTTTACTTTTTTCCGCCAGCACCAGCCTTGAAGCGGCTGCGTCCTTCCGCGGAAAGAAAGTAAACTGTCCCCCAGCGCCAACGCCCCCAGCGCCCATCTCGGCCATGGCGACGAGCGTGACGAGGATGCGTTTCAACGCCTCCCAGTTTCGTTCGATTGCCGCACGTCCGTCCATCGCCACTCCTTCCAGGCCGGCGAGGATTGTCGCTCAGGTCGGGAAGGTGGGGATGAACTCGCAAAAAATTCACGGCACGCGGCGGCGGGCGATTGGTCAAGCCATTGAAAACGTGGGGGAGGGACCACCGGAAACAAAAAAATTTCTGGACGGAACGGCATTTCCCATCCCCTTTTCAGAGGGCCGTCGAATATTCCGCCTCCGGCGAGCGGCGGAGCAATCTGATAGGACCATGCCGTGCGGAGCGATCCGCCGCCTCTTCGCCCGATCGCAGGCGAAGCCGCCGATTGACTCGAAATACCTCTGCCCCTATAAGCCCGCCACGCTCGGGCGCGGTCGTCCGGCGCACCTTTTGTGTGCGCCTCGCAATGCCCGGCAAAGCTCCTGTTACTCGGTGACAGAATCAAGAAGGGCCGCACGCCGCGGTATTAAAACAAATGAAGCGTACCTATCAGCCGTCCAAACTCGTCCGCAAGCGCCGGCATGGTTTCCGCGCGCGCATGGCCACCAAGGGTGGACGCGACGTCGTCGCCGCGCGCCGCAACCGTGGCCGCAAGCGTCTCTCCGCCTGAACGAGAGGCCGGCGCGTTGCCGGTTTCCGGCATCTCCCAGCCGGCTGCTCCCGCGCGCCTGCGCAAGCGGGAAGAATTTCTGGCCGTCCGGCGTGGTGAAAAACGCCGCGGGCGGCTTTTCCTCATGGAAGTGCTGGATCGTGGCGATACGGCCGCGGCCCGCGTCGGCTTCACGGTGACGAAAAAGGTCGGCAACGCCGTGGTCCGCAATCGCGTGCGGCGGCGCCTGAAGGAGGCGGTGCGCGTCCATGCCGCCCGTGACATGGCCGCCGGCCATGACTATGTCATCGTCGGGCGCGAGGATGTGCTGACGGTGCCCTTCACGCAGCTTGCGGACGAACTGGCGCGGCGCATCCGCCCGAGGCGTTGAGATCTAGGACCCGATGGAAAACAACCGGAATTTCTTCATCACCATCGCGGCGTCGGTGCTGATCCTGACCTTGTGGCAGGTGTTCTACATGAACCCCCGCATCGAATCGCAGCGGGAAACCGCCCGCATCGAGGCGGAGCGCGTGGCGGCGGAGCAGAAGGCGGCGCAGCCTGCCCAGCCGGGAACCGCCGGAACCGATGCCGGCGTGCCGCCGCAGGGTGGTGTGCCGGGCCTTCCCGGTACCGATGGCGCGACGGAAGCCGGCCGCGAGCAGGCGCTCGCCAAGGGGCAGCGCGTGCCGATCGATACGCCGAGCCTTTCCGGTTCGATCAACCTGACCGGCGGCCGGCTCGACGATCTGCGCCTGAAGGATTATCGGCTGACCGTCGATCCCAACTCGCCGACCATAGAACTGCTGAATCCGCAGGTTTTGCCGAATGGCTATTTCGCCGAGATCGGCTTTGTCGGCAACGCCGAGACCGGCGCCGTTCCCGGTCCCGATACGGTCTGGACCGTCGAGGGCAACCCGACGCTGACCCCCTCCACGCCGGTCACTCTCACCTGGACGAACGACAAGGGCCTGACCTTCAAGCGCACGATCAGTGTCGATGCCGATTATATGTTCACGGTCTCCGACACGGTAAGCAATGCCGGAACGGTGCCCGTTAGCCTCTCGAACTATGGCCGCGTCACGCGCTTTGACAAGCCGCTGCACCCCGCCGGCTGGGTTCTGCACGAGGGGCTTATTGGCGTTACCGATGTCGACGGTTCGGGCAAGCTTCATGAGCACACATACGCCTCTATCGAGGAAGACAAGCAGTCTCAGCCCGACAAGACGTCACAGGGTTGGCTGGGCATCACCGACAAATACTGGGCGGTGACGCTGGTCCCTTCGACGAAGCAGCCGTTCCA
The DNA here is from genome assembly GCF_040081985.1 of Mesorhizobium yinganensis. NCBI lineage: Bacteria > Pseudomonadati > Pseudomonadota > Alphaproteobacteria > Hyphomicrobiales > Phyllobacteriaceae > Mesorhizobium > Mesorhizobium yinganensis. The sequence goes on from NZ_JBEBMH010000037.1 coordinate 10,600, forward strand.
GCCGCGCTTTGCCTTTTTTCCCGATGGCCGCCCCCGTTATCAGTCCGATTTCCTGACCGACGCCATTCCCGTGGCACCCGGTCAATCGGCCACGGTCGAGACCATGGTCTTTGCTGGCGCGAAGGAAGTCGCCAAGATCAATGCTTACGAACAAGGTCGCAGCATTCTGCGCTTCGACCTTCTCATCGACTGGGGTTACTTCTATTTCATCACCAAGCCGATGTTCTGGCTGATCGACAACCTCTACAAGCTGCTCGGCAACTTCGGTCTCGCCATCCTCGCCACCACCGTGCTCGTCAAGGCCGTGTTCTTCCCGCTCGCCAACAAGTCCTACAAGTCGATGGCGAACATGAAGAAGGTGCAGCCCAAGATGCTGGAAATCCGCGAAAAATACGCGGACGACAAGATGAAGCAGCAGCAGGCGATGATGGAGCTGTACAAGACCGAGAAGATCAACCCGATCGCCGGCTGCTGGCCGGTGCTGATCCAGATCCCGGTCTTCTTCGCGCTCTACAAGGTGCTCTACATCACCATCGAGATGCGGCATGCGCCGTTCTTCGGCTGGATCCAGGACCTTGCCGCGCCCGATCCGACCTCGCTGTTCAACCTGTTCGGCCTGCTGCCCTTCGACCCCAGCACGGTGCCGGTGTTCGGGCATTTCCTGATGCTCGGCGTGTGGCCGATCATCATGGGCATCACCATGTTCCTGCAGATGCGCATGAACCCGACGCCGCCGGACCCGACCCAGGCGATGATCTTCAACTGGATGCCGCTGATCTTCACCTTCATGCTGGCCTCGTTCCCGGCCGGCCTGGTGATCTACTGGGCCTGGAACAACACGCTGTCGGTCATCCAGCAAGGCGTCATCATGAAGCGCCAGGGCGCCAAGATCGAGCTGTGGGACAATCTTGCCGGGCTGTTCAAGCGAAAACCGACGCCGGCGGAGTGACGGCTGGCGGGTGCGTCCTTCGAGGCTCGCCCGCCGATAGTATCATTCAATCTGCTGCGTCGTGCGGGCTCGCACCTCAGGATGAGGGAGGTCGTACCTGCAACGCAAATCGTCGAAGTCCGCGACGTAGTATCGGCGAGCCATGAGAATCCGCGACGTCAACGATTGGCGTTGCAGGTAGGACCTCCCTCATCCTGAGGTGCGAGCCCGCCCGACGGCGCCTTGTTGAGCGATAATCTCGAAGGGCGAGCCTCGAAGGACGCACGGCTCACTTCTACAGCAATACCGCCAGCGCCATGCGTTTATAGGCCTCGACCAGCGCGTCGCCTTCGGCGCGCGGCACCGAGATCGCCAGCCGCATCGCCTCCTCGCCGAGATGCATGGCGATGAAGGCCGATGTTTCCAGCGCTTGCGGGTCGGCATCCGGCCTGATCCGCCTGAGGGTTTTGGCGACGAGCGCGCCGTTGCGGCGGCTGTCGGCCAACTGCGCGTCGCGCAGCGCCTTGTCGGCCTGCGCGCCGAACCAGATATCGCGCATCACCGGTTCGGCCAGGAAGATGCGGTAATAGATGTCGATCAGCGCCGAGAAGGCGCGGCGCATGTCATCCTCGCTTGTTACATCGGCCATGCCGTCGGCGATGCAGCGGCGGCCCGCTTCGTTGTAGCGCTCGACCAGCGTGCCGACGATCGCGCTCTTGTCCGGAAAGAACTGATAGAGCGAGCCGATCGACACGCCGGCGCGCTCGGCGACCTCGCTCATGCGCAGGGCGTCGCTGCCTTGCTCCGCAATCAGCGCGGTCGCGGCGGCCAGCATCCGCTCCACCCGCTCGCGGCTGCGCTTTTGCGTCGGCGTCTTGCGCGGCCCCGCAGCGTTGCCGGCCTCGGCCACCCCTGTCGGATTCTCCATATCCCGTTCGTCCTTCTTCCGAATGCCGCTTGACATTCATAATATGAGGATTTATTACATTTGCAAATATGAGGATTACTCATATTTAGATGGAGGTTTCGATGACCATCAATACTGAGGAAAAGCCGGTCCTTCTGGTCGGCGGTTATGGCAAGACCGGGCGGCGCGTCGCCCAGCGGTTGCAGGCGCGTGGAGTGCCGGTGCAGGCAGCCTCGCGTTCGGCAGCGCCGGCGTTCGACTGGGAAGATTCCGCGACATGGGCACCGGCGCTGCAAGGCGTGCGCACGGCCTACATAACCTACTACCCCGATCTTGCTGCGCCCGGAGCGGCGGACGCCATTGCGGCCTTCGCCGCGGCGGCTCTCGATGCCGGCGTGCACCGGTTGGTGCTGCTGTCCGGGCGTGGCGAACCCGAGGCTCAAAGGGCCGAGGAGGCGCTGCAGGCATCGCGTGCCGACTGGACGATCGTCCGCTGCGCCTGGTTCAACCAGAATTTTTCGGAAAGCTTTCTGCTCGACCCGATCCTGGCCGGCGTGGTCGCGTTGCCGGTCGGCGGCGTGCGCGAGCCCTTCGTCGATGCCGAGGATATCGCCGATGTGGTGGCCGCGGCGCTCACCGACGACCGCCACGTCGGAAAACTCTACGAACTGACCGGCCCGCGCCTCCTGACCTTCGGCGAGGCCTTGGCCGAGATCGCGGCGGCGACCGGCCGAAAAATCCGGCTGGAGCAGATATCGGCGGGCGAATTCTCCAACCTGCTGGTGGCGGAAGGCGTGCCGGACAGCCTGGTCCGACTGATCGTCATGCTGTTCGCCGAGGTGCTGGATGGCCGCAACGAATCCCTCACGGGCGGCGTCTTCGAGGCTCTGGGCAGGCCGCCGCGAGACTTCGCCGACTATGCAAAGGAAACCGCCGAAGCCGGGACATGGACGCCGCGCCGTGCGCGCCGTGCGGTGGGAGCGTGAGATGAGCGACCGTGTGTTGCAGACCCTCACAATCCTAGCCGCACTCGGCTCCGGCGTCATGGGCGGCCTGTTCTTCGCCTATTCGACCTCGGTGATGGGGGCGCTTGGGCGGGTTGCGCCGGCCGGCGGCATCGCGGCCATGCAGGCGATCAACGTCGTCATCCAGAACCCGGTGTTTTTCATCGCCTTCTTCGGCCCGGCGCTGCTCGCCATCGTGCTGGCCGCCGCGGCCCTGCTCGGCTGGCACGGCGGCAGCGCGGTGGCTATTTGCGCCGGCGCCTTCTTCTATCTCGTCGGCATCATCGGCGTGACAATCCTCATCAACGTGCCGATGAACAACGCGCTCATGGCGGTCGATCCCAACAGCGCCGAGGGCGCGCAATATTGGAGCACCTACCTGACCAACTGGACGGCGTGGAACCATGCCCGCACCGTCGCCGGCATCGCCGCCTGCCTGTCGTATATCCTGGCGCTGCGCTAGGCTTGTCGGCCAAGGGATGGCCGCCATGCGCGGCCGTTTCCGCTTGAACGGTTTTCTGCCCCGTGCAATGAGCCGAAGCGATCGAGAAGCAAGCGCCCGGCCGGCGGGCGGGCGACCGGCGCGGAAAGATGCTTCCGACCGACGGAGCGAGGCGCGCCATGCACGGACCCCACCCGAACATAAAACACCCGATCCCGATGCATTCGCGCGTGGGCTACCTGAAGCCGCTGGTCGAGGCGGAGAACATCGAGATCGGCGATTTCACCTATTACGACGATCCGGACGGGCCCGACCGGTTCGCGGAAAAATGCGTGCTGCACCATTATCCGTTCATCGGCGACAAGCTGATCATCGGAAAGTTCTGCGCCATCGCCGAGGGCGCGCGTTTCATCATGAACGGCGCCAACCATGCGATGTCCGGGTTTTCGACCTATCCGTTCAACATCTTCGGCCACGGCTGGGAGGAAGGGTTCGACGTGTCGACCTGGGAACAGGAAGTGCGCGGCGATACGGTGATCGGCAACGACGTGTGGGTAGGCATGGACGCGGTGATCATGCCGGGCGTCAGCATCGGCAGCGGCGCCATCGTCGGCGCGAAGTCGGTGGTGACGCATGACGTTCCCGCCTACGCCATCGTTGCCGGCAATGCGGCAAAGGTGGTGAAGAAGCGTTTCGACGAACGCACCATCCGACGCCTGCTCGAAATCGCCTGGTGGGACTGGCCGGTGGAAAAAATCACCCGCAATCTGAATGCCATTCGCGGTGCCGACCTGAAGATGCTGGAGGCAGCGCAGTGAGCATGACGACGAACCCGGCCGATACGACACCGGACTTTTTCGCAAAACCGTGGGTCTTCATCCGCAGCGTACCGTCGATGGACCTGCTGCCGCCGCAAGGGCCGGCCGAGATCGCTTTCGCCGGCCGCTCCAATGTCGGAAAATCGTCGCTGATCAACGCACTCACCGGCAAGAAGGGGCTGGCGCGCACCTCCAACACGCCGGGCCGCACCCAGGAACTCAATTATTTCGTGCCGGACGGTTTTACAGGGGAGGGGGCCGACCTGCCGCCGCTGGCGCTGGTCGACATGCCCGGCTACGGCTACGCCAAGGCGCCGAAGACCGAGGTGGATCGCTGGACCAAACTGGTGCTCGACTATCTCAGAGGCCGCGTCACGCTGAAGCGCGTCTACCTGCTTATCGATGCCCGCCACGGCATCAAGGCGAATGACCTTGAGGTGATGACGCTGCTCGACAAGGCCGCCGTCTCCTACCAGATCGTGCTGACCAAGATCGACAAGATCAAGGCCGCCGGCGTCCCGCGCCTGCTGGCGGAGACGGCGGAGAAGATCAGGAAGCGACCGGCTGCTTTTCCGGAGATTATTGCGACGTCGTCGGAGGAAGGCGAGGGAATTGAGCCTTTGCGTGCTGCGATTTCGTTGGTGGTGACGCAGTAGGCGTCGCGAGCATTTTCTTTTCTGGGGCGATTATCCTTTGAAGCAAGTGTCATGGAACCGGTCTAGTTGCGCATTCTTTGTCAGGAACCTCTTTGACCCCGTCTCTCACAATAGTGAGCGTGCGCCTTGGAAAGCTTTGGACGACGACAAAGCCAATTTTCTCACAAGCTACGACGCACCGCGTCACATTCAGGGGCGCCTTATTGTCCCGTCCGAAGATGTTTACTCCATAAGTGCCGCTTGAGCAGACCGCAGCGGCGCCATCCGACGCGCGGTGCATTATGACGCTGTCAAAAGTCTCGCCACCATAACATCCGGCCAACGCCGCCACCGAGAAAATGACGGCTCCGAAATTATGAGATTTCATGGATGAGTCCGTCTCTGCGCAATGTGATGCGAGAGGATAAAGCGTTGCCGCACACCGTCAACGGAGCTGCTGGCACGCACTAGCTAGCGGTTTTCGTCTGGCAAAGTAAAACTCCATAAAATTACGTTAACGTAAGGGTAAGTCAACGCCTAGGCGGCAACAATCGATTGTCACGGATTGTTGATTGGCCTACGGCTAGAGTCGCTTTCCACAGGTGTCGGCAACATCGATTATCTGATTATCAGACGAAGAGTTGCCTTTTCCTCAAGGTCAGCCTATATTAGGGCATGGCATTGGCGTTGCGCGAATATCTCCACGCTCGTCGTTCGGAGCTTGCCGAAGAAATCGGCACGCTCCGTCTCGAAGTCATGGAAAAGGAGAAGGAACTGGCGGAATGCCGGTCGCTTTTGGCTAGTCGTGAGCGTGAAATGGCCGATGTTGATCGTGCTGCATCGGCAATCCAGATGGTTAACAGAGTCCAAACGGACATTCCCAAACCCCTCCCGGACATCAAGGCTACCCGAAAAGGGACGATCAAGGACTACGTTGTTCAGGTTTTGTCCGATCATCCCGGTGGTCTTGTCGCGCTCGACATTCTTGCGAAAATGAACGAGCGGTTCGGGACCGAATTCGAGAGGACAAGCCTCAGCCCACAACTTACTAGGCTGAAGAATGATGAGATCATCGATCGCCGGGGCATGGTTTGGCATCTACTAGACACCGGAAAAGACGAAGGCCCGGACGACAATTCGTCCGGGCCTTCTATGGGAGACGTGTCCGTGTGGCAAGCGGTAACCAGATTACCCGTTTAGGAGCATCCTAGTTATGCTCGACCTTGGAGGCGCTTCGCGTTGCGGGGCGCCTTCATCATACAACAATATGGTCCGTATGGCGGAAAGTGTCAAGAGATTCAGCATCTTACACTTCTCGAAAGCCGCGAAAGACGGGCGATTACAAGAGTTTATAGGCCTTTAGGAACCCAGCATCGGTCCGATTGATGAGGCCGCATATTTTGCTCCGGCCTCGAAGGTCATCAAGCACGAGACACGATCGGGTGTCCCCTACCTGCCCTTCCCCACCCCATACGCCTTCAAAAATACCTCCACCCCGGACGTCACCACACGCTTGACCTCTTCCTCGGTCGGCGGCGCGCTGCGGTAGCCGAAGATGCATTGGCGGAACAGGCCGGCCATGCACAGGTCGGCGAACTGGTAGGCGGCGAGGTCGACGTCGGGGATGGCGAGCCTGCCGTCCTTGATTGCGCGTTCAAGATATTCGGCCAGCTTGTCGTGGCCGCGCTTCGGGCCGCGCTCGTAGAAGCGCACACCGAGTTCCGGCATGCGTTCGCAGATGCTGATCACCGTGCGCTGCGCCTTCAGCACCGTCGGCGAGGTGATCTTCCAGGCGAGCGCGATGCCGTAGCGGATCAGCGTCTCGCGCACGTCGCCCTTGCCTTCCAGCGCGTCATAGAGATTGGCGAAGATCGTGTTGCGCTCGTCCTCGATCAGCGCCTCGAAAAGTTCTTCCTTGTTGGCGAAGTAGACGTAGATGGTGCCCTTCGAGACGCCGGCCTCGCGGGTGATGTCGTTCATCGAGGCGGCGTCGAAGCCCATGTTGATGAAGATGCGGCGCGCGCCATCGATGATCTGCTTGCGTTTGGCGGGATCCTGGCCCGCCACGCGGCGGCCGCGGGGCAGGCTTTCCAGCGTGTCGTCGGCCGTCGCCACTGCCGACGTTGTGTCAGGAGACATCGTTTCCTCGAAAATATTCGAACCAGGCGGTTCGATTGCCTCTTGATATGCCTCTTTTAACGCGCTAAGTCAAGATCGAACCGAACGGTTCAGTTCAATCTCAAGGCCGATGTCCATGTCCGTCCGCACAGCCACAGCCCCGGTGTCCGAAGCGCTCGCCGATGCCTCCGTGCATCCGTTCCCGGCCATGAAGAACGTTCCGGACGCCGAGCGTCCGATTCCCGAGATCGCGCCGTCGCCTCCGGCCGCGGCGGCTCCGCCGGCCCGCAAGAAGCGGTCCGTGAAATCGTTCCTGCTGCCCATCATCGGTCTGGCGCTGCTGGGCGGCGCCGGCTGGTACGGCCATGAGTATTGGACCGTCGGCCGCTTCATGATCTCGACCGACGACGCCTATGTGCAGGCCGACATGGCTTTCGTCGCGCCGAAGATCACCGGTTACGTCGCGCGGCTCAATGCCGACGAGAACCAGCACGTCAAGGCCGGCGACCCGCTGGTGACGATCGACGACGGCGACTACCGCATCGCGCTGCAGCAGGCCGAGGCGCAGATCGACGTGCAGACCAGGACGCTGGACCGCATCAAGGCGCAGACGGAAGCCGCGCGCGCAGCCCTTGGTCAGGCCGAGGCGCAAAAAACTTCGGCGACCGCGGCGGCCGGCAATGCGCAGAGAACCTCCGATCGCGCCACCAAATTGCTGAAGACCCAGGTCGCCACGCAGGCGCAGGTCGACGACGCGCAGACGGCGGTCGACCAGGCCAATGCCGCGCTGGTGGGCGCCGATGCGCAGATCGCCAGCGCCAAGGCCAATATCGGCGTGCTCGACGCGCAGTATCAGGAGGCGCAGGCTTCGATGCGCAATCTGGAGCTTGCCCGCGACAAGGCGGCGCGCGACCTGTCCTTCACGGTGCTCCGCGCGCCCTATGACGGCGTGGTGGGAAACCGCGCGGTGGAAGTCGGCGACCTCGTCTCGCCCGGCCAGAAGCTCGCCGTCGACGTGCCGCTGAACAAGCTGTACATCGTCGCCAACTTCAAGGAGACGCAGCTTGCGCAACTGGCGCCTGGCGAGAAGGTGAAGTTTTCGGTCGACGCGATCCACAGCGACGCGTTCGAAGGCACGGTGTCCTCGCTGGCGCCAGCATCCGGCGCGGTGTTCTCGCTGCTGCCGCCGGAAAACGCCACCGGCAACTTCACCAAGGTGGTGCAGCGCGTGCCGGTGCGCATCGACGTGTCGGAGGCGGCACTTGAGTCCGGCAAGCTGCGCGCCGGCCTGTCGGTGATCGTCGACGTCGACAGCCGCACCGCGCCGCCGACCAAGACGGCCAGCATCAACTAAGAGGCCTCCCGGAGGCACCACCATGGCCACTGCTACCGCTACAATGGGCGCCGCGCCCGCGGTGCCACACGACGCTATGCCGGCTCGCCGCGTCATCGCCTTCCTGGCGATGGTGTTCGGCATGTTCATGGCGATCCTCGACATCCAGATCGTCTCGGCCTCGCTGGCCGAGATCCAGGCCGGCCTCAGCGCCAGTTCGGACGAGATATCCTGGGTGCAGACGTCCTACCTGATCGCCGAGGTCATCATGATCCCGCTGTCAGGCTTTTTGGCGCGCCTCGTCTCCACCCGCGTGCTGTTCGCCGCCTCGGCGGCGGGGTTCACGGCGGCCAGCGCGCTTGCCGCCACCGCCACCAACATCGACCAGATGATCGTCTACCGCGCCATCCAGGGCTTTATCGGCGGCGGCATGATCCCCAGTGTCTTCGCCGCCGCCTTCACCATCTTCCCGCCGTCGCGCCGTGCCATCGTGTCGCCGATGATCGGCCTCGTCGCCACGCTGGCGCCGACGATCGGCCCGACCGTCGGCGGCTATCTGACCAACGCCATGTCGTGGCACTGGCTGTTCCTGATCAACGTCGTGCCGGGCATCATGGTCGCTACCGCGACCTGGATGCTGATCGATTTCGACAAGCCGGAACCCGGGCTGCTGAAAAAATTCGACTGGTGGGGCCTGGTCGGCATGGCCGCCTTCCTCGGCTCGCTGGAATTCGTGCTGGAGGAAGGGCCGACCAACGACTGGTTCCAGGACGAGGCCGTCTTCATTTTCTCGATCGTGCTGGTGGTCGGTGCCGTCGTCTTCTTCTACCGGGCATTCAGCCAGGAGGAGCCGATCGTCGACCTCAAGGCCTTCACCAATGTGAATTTCGCCTTCGGCTCGCTGTTCTCCTTCGTACTCGGCATCGGCCTCTACGGCCTGACCTATCTCTACCCGGTCTATCTCGGGCGCATCCGCGGCTATGATTCCCTGATGATCGGCGAGGCGCTGTTCGTCAGCGGCCTGGCGATGTTCCTGACCGCGCCGGTCGCCGGCTTCCTGTCCAGCAAGATGGACCCGAGGAAGATGATGATGATCGGCTTCCTCGGCTTCGCGGCGGGCACATGGCGGATGACATATCTGACTGCCGACTGGGACTTTTATGAACTGCTCGTCCCGCAGATCCTGCGCGGCGTGTCGTTGATGCTGTGCATGGTGCCGATCAACAACGTGGCGCTGGGCACGCTGCCGCCCAGCCGGCTGAAGAACGCGTCCGGCCTGTTCAACCTGATGCGCAACCTCGGCGGCGCGGTCGGGCTGGCTGTCATCAACCAGGTGCTGATCGACCGCAACGCCTTCCACTACGAACGGCTGGCCGAGCACGTCACCTGGAGCAATCCGGAGGCGCTGCAGAAACTGAACCAGATGACGCAGAATTTCCAGTCGCACGGCTATGACGGGCCGACGGCGGCGCTGTCCAAGCTGAGCGGCATGGTCAGCCAGCAGGCGTCCGTCATGTCGTTCATGGACGTTTTCACCATGCTGACCATCCTGTTCGCATCATTGGCCTTTTTCGCCCTGATGATGCGCAAGCCGGCGCCTGCCCATGGCGGCGGCGGAGGCGGGCACTGAGGCGGTCAGGCGGCCAGCCCGGCGGCCTCCTCGCCGACTGCCTTCGCCAGGACGAAATAGCCCGGTTCGACGCCGTCGACGAGTTGGCGGATCCTGGCGGCATGCTCGGCGAAACGATCCGTCGCGTGAACGCGCTGGTGGTCGGCGATCGAATCGAAGGTGGTGACCATGATCGCCCTGTTGCCGTCGAGTTGGCGGTGCAGGCGGCTGCCGCGCCAGCCCGGCACCTTTCCACGCGAATCCTCCAGATAGGCCCGCTGGAGCGCGACGAATTCCTCCAACCGACCCGGCTTCACCGTGAAGATATTAATGAAAACAACGGGTTCCTTTTCCATATCGACGACGCGGTCCATGGCGGCTTCCTTTCCGGTTTGTCCAGGGACGAAGGCGTACGACCTCAACTATAGTTGAGGTCAAGAGGGGGGCGCCGAACTGGCGGTTCGCGCAAGGCGACGTCGCGGGAACTTCTGCCCGGTCTTATGGGTTCAGTCGGTCGAGGGAGCCTTTGGCGCGCCCGTCACCCAGACTGAAAGCGAATTTTCCGACCGATGCGAATTGCCCAGATTGCCCCCCTTTTCGAACCCGTTCCCCCGCCGCTTTATGGCGGCACGGAACGGATCGTCTCCACCCTGACCGAGGAACTGGTGGCGCGTGGCCATGAGGTCACGCTGTTTGCCAGCGGCGAGTCGAGGACGACAGCCAGGCTGGTCGCGGGCCGGGAGCGGTCGTTGCGGCTGGACCCGGCGCCGCTGAAATCGGAGATCGCGGCGCATCTGTCGATGCTGGACGACGTGCGGCGGCGCGCAGGCGACTTCGACGTCCTGCATTTCCATCTCAGCCATTTTCAGCATTTCCCGTTTTTCGAGCAGATGCGGGAGAAAACTGTGACGACGCCGCATGGCAGGCTGGACTATGTCGACCTTGTGGGGGCGTACCGGCGCTGGCCGGGTTTTCCGATGATCTCGATCTCGAAACGCCAGCGAAAGCCGTTGCCGGAGGCCAACTGGGTCGGCACCGTCTATCACGGCCTGCCGCTCGATCATTACCGGATGCCTGCCGAGCCAGACCGGAGCGGGCGGCCCTATCTCGCCTTCCTCGGCCGGCTGTCGCGCGACAAACGGCCGGACCGCGCCATCGAGATCGCCAGGCTGAGTGGGATGCAACTGCGCATGGCGGCGAAAATCGGCGATGGCGACCGCGCTTACTTTCACGAAAACATCGAGCCGCTGATCGACGGCGAAAACGTCGTCTATCTCGGCGAGGTCGGCGAGGAATCCAAGGCAAAATTCCTGCACGAGGCCGCGGGCCTGCTGTTCCCGATCGACTGGCCTGAACCCTTCGGGCTGGTGGTGATCGAGGCGATGGCGTTCGGCACGCCGGTCATTGCATGGAACGAAGGCGCGATGCCGGAGATCGTCGACGAGGGCGTTACCGGCTTTGTCGTCGGCAGCATCGAGAAGGCGGTTGAAAGGGTAGGGCAGCTCGCCGGGCTGGATCGGGCGAAGATTCGGCGGACGCTGGAGGCCCGCTTCTCGGTTCCGCGCATGGTGGATGACTACGAGGCGATCTACGCGGTCCAAATAGCGAGAATGGGCGGCGGCGCTCGCACCCCGTTGAGGGCTGTCTCCGGAGCGACGGCATGAACGAGCTTGCTCAAAACATTCCGCCGGCTGGTCTGTCGCTGGATGAGCAGAGGCTCGACCCTGCAGTTGCGCTTTCGTCGATCGACGAATCCGCGCCTCGCGAGCCGCATCGTCAGTTCGCGCTGAAGCACGAGGACTGTTTCATCGTCTCCGACGCCTATGGCGACATACGCGGTTCCGGTGACGGACTGTTCCGCGACGACACCCGCGTGCTGTCGCATTTCCGGCTGTTGATCGGCGGCCGGACGCCATCGCTGCTCGGCGCTTCGCTGTCGCAGGACAATATTTTGTTCACGGCCAACCTCACCAATTTGCCGCTCAGGCTGCAGGACGGACCGGACCTGCGCCAGGGCGTCGTGCACATAGAGCGGACGCGCTTCCTCTGGCAGGAGCGCATGTATGAGCGGCTGACGCTTTCCAACTATTCCGGGCGGCCGCTGCGCATCCCGCTGCGTCTCGAATTCGACGTCGACTTTCGTGACATGTTCGAGGTTCGCGGTTCGACCCGCAGCCGCCGGGGACGTTCCTACGACGCCGAGACCGTGCCGGACGCCATCACCTTTCGCTATGACGGGCTGGACGAGGTGGTCCGGCATTCGGTCGTGGCGTTTTCGAGGAGCCCGGACGAGTTGTCGCGCGCCCACGCGGAATTCAGCGTGCCGGTGGCGCATCGCGCGCAGGAGGTTCTCTACATCGAGGTCGGCAAGGAGCACGCGGTTCCCGACCGCGAGCGGTTCCGTGCCGCCGCCGCCCGCGCCCGCTGGGCGATGCGCACGAAACGCCGGCTGGGCGCTACCGTGCATAGTTCAGGGCGCGTCTTCAACGACTGGCTTACGCGCACCCGCGCCGATATCGCGCTGCTGACCACCGATCTCGCGACCGGGCCTTATCCCTATGCCGGAATTCCCTGGTTCTCGACGGCCTTCGGCCGCGACGGCGTGATCTCGGCCTTGCAGATGCTGTGGCTCAATCCCGGCCTGGCGCGTGGCGTGCTGGCATTTCTGGCCATCCACCAGGCGACGGAAACCGCGCCCTTCAGCGATTCCGAACCCGGAAAGATCATGCACGAGACGCGCAAGGGCGAGATGGCGGTGATGCGCGAACTGCCTTTCGCGCGCTATTACGGCGGCGTCGACACGACGCCGCTCTACATCTATCTCGCCGCCTCCTATGCCGAGCGCACCGGCGATCTTGCTTTCGTAGACCGTATGTGGCCGTCGCTCTGCGCAGCCGCTGGCTGGATCGAGGAAGCCTGCGCGCGCAATGCCGACGGTTTTCTCACTTACAAGCGGGCGGCGGATTCCGGCCTGTCCAACCAGGGCTGGAAGGACAGCGCCGACGCGATCTTTCATGCCGACGGCCGCATTCCGCCCGGCCCGATCGCGCTGGTGGAAGTCCAGGGCTATGTCTTCGCCGCCTTCCAGGGTCTGGCCGGGCTTGCGGCCATGCGAGGCGAGGAGGAGCGCGCCACCCATTGGCAGGGGCTGGCCGAAAAGATGCGCGACGCGGTCGAGGACCGGTTCTGGATGGAGGAGCAGGGGCATTATGCGCTCGCCATCGACGGCGACGGGCTGCCTTGCCAGGTGCGGGCCTCGAATGCCGGTCATCTGCTCTATGTCGGCCTCCCTTCGCGCGAGCGCGCGGCGCGGCTTTCAGAACAGTTGCTGGCAGGTTCGCTCTACACGGGGTGGGGCATCCGCACGCTAGCCGAGACCGAACTGCCCTTCAATCCGATGTCCTACCACAACGGCTCGATCTGGCCGCACGACACGGCAATCTGCGCCGCCGGCTTGGCGCGCTATGGCGACCGCGACAACGTCGTGAAGTTGATGAGCGGCACTTTCGAGGCGGCGGTGCATTTCAGCATGCGGCTCCCCGAACTGTTCTGCGGTTTTACGCGAGCGCCCGGCGAGGCGCCGGTCGCCTATCCCGTCGCCTGCCTGCCGCAGGCCTGGTCGGCGGGCTCGGCCTTCATGCTGCTGCAGGCCTGCCTCGGCCTCAAGGTCGACGGCTGGAAGGGCGAGATCGAGGTGACCAATCCGCGCCTGCCGATCGGCATCGACAATCTGGCGGTCCGCCACATCCATGTCGGCGACGCCAGCGTCGACCTTGTCTTCGAGCGCGTCCGCGACCGCGTCGTCTGCTACCTCGACCGCCGCCACGAGGGCATGGCGCCGCTGATCGTGAGGAGTTGAGGTAAGGGAAGCATGAGCGGGAATCCCGGTCGCATTGGTTCTCCTGTATGCCCCCTCCACCGCCTTCGGCGGTCCCTCTCCCCCGTACACGGGGGAGGATCAAGGGCGTACCGACGGCGCCGCCACGGTTCCTCCCCTGCGAAGCGGGGGAGGGGGACCGCCGAAGGCGGTGGAGGGGGCACGCAAGAGCGCTGCAAAAACGCATCTATTTTTGTGGGAACGTATTGCGCTGCGAAAAGTTAACCGTCCGCCGCCTGTTCGAAAGATCGGTGCCGGCAGCGTCGGGTGACGGCGGTGCGGGTGGTGATCGACCACAAGAAAAGTGACGATGACGCCAGACAGTTTGTTTCCCGCCGCCCTCCACTGGACCATCCTTGCCTCAAGTCTGATCGTATCGCTGGTCGCTCTGGCCTGCGTGATCGTGGTTCTAAGACGCCGTTCGCCGGTGCCTCCCTTCGCCGCCCCTCTGCCCGATCCTGCTCCCTTGCTGCGTGAGGGCGAGAAGAACGGACGATCGCCGGACGAGGCCTTCGTGCAATGGTCGCCCGACATGCTGCGGCAGATCCTGGCCAGTGAATTGCCGAACACCGAACTGATCGTCGTGTCGAACCGCGAGCCATACATCCACGAGCATGGTGAGGACGGCATCGAGCTGAAGGTGCCGGCCAGCGGCCTCGTCTCGGCGCTGGAGCCGATCACCCGCACCTGCGCCGGAACCTGGATCGCGCATGGCGGCGGCTCGGCCGACCGCGAGACAAGCGACCGCAACGACCATGTGATGGTGCCGCCGGACGCTCCCGCCTACACGCTGCGGCGCGTCTGGCTGAGCGAGGAGGAGTACAAGGGTTATTATCTCGGCTTCGCCAATGAAGGTCTTTGGCCACTCTGCCATATCGCCTTCACGCGCCCGCTGTTCCGGGCGGCGGACTGGGAGTGCTACCAGGCCGTCAACCGCAAATTCGCCGATGCGGTGGTCGAGGAAGCGAAGACCAAGCGGCCGATCGTGCTGATCCAGGACTACCATTTTGCCCTGTTGCCGAGGCTGATCCGCGAGCGGCTGCCCGACGCGATCATCATCACCTTCTGGCATATTCCATGGCCGAATTCGGAGGTGTTCAGCGTCTGTCCGTGGCGCGAGCAGATTCTTGACGGGCTGCTCGGCAGTTCGATCCTCGGTTTTCATATTCAGTTGCACTGCAACAATTTCGTCGAGAGCGTCGACCGCTTCCTGGAGTCGCGGGTAGACCGCGAGGGTGCTGCCATCTCCTATGGCGGCCAGACGACGCTTGTGCATTCCTACCCGATCTCGATCGAGTGGCCGGAAGACAAGGAGCGCCGCGAGACGGCGGCGGAGGCACGCCGCAGGGTCTTCGAGCGCTACGATCTCGCGCCGGACGTCAAGCTGGCGGTGGGCGTCGAACGCCTCGACTACACCAAGGGCATTCTCGACCGTTTCCACGCCCTGGACGAATTCTTCCACCAGCATTCCGACTGGATCGGCCGTCTCGTCTTCCTGCAAATAGCCGCACCCAGCCGCGGCACGCTGCCGGCCTATCAGGCACTCTATCAGGAATGCCTGGATCTGGTCGCCGAGATCAACGACCGTTATGGCAGCGACGGGTATCAGCCGATCGTGCTGGTGCCCGAACACCACGATCACAAGGAACTGGCCGACCTGTTCCGCGCCGCGGATGTCTGCGTCGTCTCCAGTCTGCATGACGGCATGAATCTCGTCGCCAAGGAATTCGTCGCGGCGCGCGACGACGAGGCCGGCGTGCTGGTGCTCAGCGCCTTCGCCGGCGCCTCGCGCGAATTGCTGGAGGCCCTGATCGTCAACCCGTTCGACGCCAGCGGCATGGGCGAGGCATTCTTCCAGGCGTTGACCATGCCGGCCGAGGAACAGACGATGCGCATGCGCCGGCTGCGCGAGGTGGTGCGCGCCAACAATGTCTACCGCTGGGCCGGCAGCATGCTCCTGGATGCGGCGCGGCTGCGCCAGCGGGAACAGTTTCGGGACCTCGGAGGGGGACCGGTGAACCGGATGACATCCAGGCCCGAGGACAATGTCGTGAGGTTGCGCGCATGAATGCTTCAATGAACCCCCCTATGCCCGAAAGCCCTTTCGCGCTGTTTCTCGATATCGACGGCACGCTGATCGAGCACCAGGCGCATCCTGAGGGCATCGCGGTCGATGACGAACTGCGTGACCTGCTGGTTTCGGCCGGCGAGGCGGCGGGCGGCGCGCTGGCTTTTGTCACCGGCCGGTCGGTGGCGATGGTGGATCGCATCTTCGCGCCCATGGCGATTCCGGTGGCCGGGCTCTATGGCCTGGAACACCGGCTGACGCACGGCGGCGAGATAGAGACTGCCGACGAACCGGAGGACGTGGCGGCGGTGGCGGAGGCCATGCAGCGCGAGTTCGCTGACGCTTCAGGGGTCTATTTCGAGCGCAAGGGACCGGTGTTTGCTGTTCATACGCGCGCCGCGCCGGAGGCCTTCGATGCCGTCAAGGCCTCGGCGGAGGCGGCGCTGGCGCGGCTGCCCACGGGTTATCGCATCGTCGCGGGCAATGCGGGCCTGGAATTCATGCCGGTCGGGGCGCTGAAAAGCGCGGCCATCGATCGATTCCTGCGGATCGAACCGTTCAAAGGGCGAGTGCCGGTGTTCATAGGCGACGACGTTTCGGACGAGAGCGGCTTCGAATTCGTCAACGACATCGGCGGCCTGTCGATCCGCGTCCGGCCGCGTGGCGAGACCGAGGCGCACTATGCTTTGCCCGACGTGGCGGCGGTGCGCCAATGGCTCGCCGAAATCATCGTGCCGGAGACGATCAAATCTCGTCGAACCGGCTCCCTTCGCGCGACGGATCGCGCTGGATGACCTTTTCTTCCAGATCGTCGGGCAGCGCCTCGTCGCTCTCCTGATAGGCGTTGTCGTCGTCCTCGTCGGGCAGATCGCCAGGCACCTCGCCTTCGATCTCTTCCTCTTCAAGCTCCGCCTCCGGGGCGAAGGGATCGGCGGCCTCGATATCGTCCCAGTCCGTCTCTTCCAGTTCCGGCGCCTCCTTTGCGGCTTCGAGGGCGGATTGTTTCGTCGTGCCGTTTGTCATCTGCGTTTCCTCCGCTGCTTGCATTTCAAACTCGCAGCGGGAAAAAACGCTCCGCGGAACTGGAAATTCCGTCGGCGCCTGCCGACGGCGAATGGAAAGCATGCTGAGCACCTTCTTTTCCCGAAGCGCTGTGGAAGTCGCCGGCGAATTGATCGGCGCGAGCCTTCTCGTTGCCGGTGTGGGCGGCATCATCGTCGAGAC
Source organism: Mesorhizobium yinganensis (assembly GCF_040081985.1). Taxonomy (NCBI): domain Bacteria; kingdom Pseudomonadati; phylum Pseudomonadota; class Alphaproteobacteria; order Hyphomicrobiales; family Phyllobacteriaceae; genus Mesorhizobium; species Mesorhizobium yinganensis. Next base: position 27,563 of record NZ_JBEBMH010000037.1, read on the forward strand.
GGAGGCCTATCAGCCCGACGATCCGGCCTCGCACGCCTTTCGCGGCCCGACGCCGCGCAACCAGGCGATGTTCGGCCCGCCCGGCCATGCCTATGTCTACCGCTCCTACGGCATCCACTGGTGCCTGAATTTCGTCTGCCTGCCCGGCAGCGCCATGCTGATCCGCGCGCTGGAGCCGCGCCACGGTCTCGATACGATGCGCGCGCGGCGAGGGGTGGAGCCCGTGCGCCTGTTGTGCTCCGGACCCGGCCGGCTGACGCAGGCGCTCGGTATCGACCTCTCGTTCAACGCCCTGCCGCTGGATCGTGCGCCCTTCGACCTGACGGTGCCTGGCGAGAAGGCCAAGACGGTTTCCGGTCCGCGCATCGGCATCACGCGGGCGATGGAATTGCCCTGGAGGTTCGGGTTGGCCGGCTCAGCCTTCGCCAGCAAGCGTTTCTAGCGGACGGGGCAGCGCCGGCGACGCGACCGGGCCGCTGAAACGCACGACCAGCAAGGTGATGTCGTCCGACTGGTGCACGCCGTTCTCGAAGGTCTTGACGGTCGACAGGATGCCCTGCGCGACGGCGTCCGGCCCGCTGGCGTCGCGAAAATCCTCCAGCGCAAGGAGCAGGCGCGCATCGCCGAATTGGTCGCCCTCGGCGTTGAAAGCCTCGCTGACGCCGTCGGTGTAGAGCACGATCATCTCGCCCGGCGCGAGGTCGATCGAATGGCTGGTGAACTCGACCTCGTCCATGACGGCGACAGCGACATCGCTGTGGTCGGGGACCACCGAGACGCCGCCGTTCGGGCTCACCCGGATCGGTGCGCTGTGGCCGGCATTGACATAATCGACATGGCCGGTTCGCGGATCGAACACGCCGAACACCAGCGTCACGAACATCATCTGGTCGTTGTCGACCACGAGCAAGTCGTTGAGCTGGCGCACGCAGACGGCCGGGTCGTTCTCGAACAGCGCGATGGCTTTCAGCAGCGTGCGCGAGATTGCCATGAAGAAGGCGGCCGGCACGCCTTTGCCCGACACGTCGGCGATGACGAAGACCAGCTTGCCGTCGCCGCGCTCGAAGAAGTCGTAAAAATCGCCGCCGACCTCGTTGGCCGACTGCATCAGGCCCTTGACCGCGAAGCTCGGCCGTTCCGGGAAGTCGGCGGGCAGGACGGAGCGTTGCAGGTCGCGGGCGATGGCCAGTTCCTGCTGCAGCGTGGCGAGCTGGGTTTCGCGCACCAGCGCCTCGCGCAGGCGGGCGACCAGTTCGGACAGCCGCCGGTGCTGGTCGACGACGCGGCCCGACATCTGCTGCAGGACGGCCGCGATCGGGCCGAGCTGGTCGTCCTCGCGGATAAGCCGGGCGATCGGGTCGACGGCCTCCGAGGGTTCTGCGCCGCCCTTGGTTGCCGCCACGATGCGGCCGAGATCGCCCAGCACTTCCTCGCGGGCGCCGGGTTCAAGCGTTTCGGCGAGCGATTCCATCTGCCGGCGCACGAAGCGCTCCTGGCGGCGGCGCTGCAATTCGCGCTGCCGCCGCGCCTCGTTGAGCGCGACGAGGTTATGCCGCAGATCCGTGATCGCGGAGGCGATCTGGCCGATCTCGTCGTCGCTCCTGCGCACCAGTGTGGCCGAGGTGTCGCCGCGCGCCAGCGCCGCCAGGATGGTAACGGCGCGCCGCAGCGGGTTGAAACTGTAGCGGAGATAGAAGTAGAGGCCGCCCACGGTGAGGATTGCCACCGCGGCCATGATTATCATGGTGAGTGTCGTCAGCCGGTCGAGCGCCAGCAGCGTTTCGGTGGCGTCCTGCGCGGCGACCAGAAGCCCCGCCGAGCCGGCCGAGATGTCGGCCAGCGGAATGGCCGTGACCGCGTAGAGGCGGTCGTTGACTTCGTCCTGCTGGACCGAGCCGATGCGCTGCGGGAAGCTAAGCGCCAGATTCTGCCAGAGTTGCGATTCCGTGCCCTCGACCAGCCTGCCGCGCGTGCTGACCAGATAGCTTTCGGCGTTCATCGCCTCGGCAAAGCTCTTTAGCGGCCCGCTGGCCTTGGAGCCGATGGCAAGCACCGTCGGCGAGCCGTCCCAGTTCTCGAAGCGCTTGGCCGCGACGATGCGGAAAGCGTCCGACGAGACCTGGCGGATGCCGGCCGGTTCCTGCCCGTCGAGGATGGCGCCGATCGTGCTGATGTCCAGAAGCCGGGCCGGTTCGGCCAGCGCCGAACTGGAGACGAGAATGTGGCCCTGGTGATCGAGGATCTGCAGGTCGGAGAGTTCGCCCGAGGTCAGCCAGGGTTGCGTCCAGGTCAGCGCCATGCGCCGCAGCGAGGGCAGGTCGCCCCGGCGGAACGCATCGATGACGCCGGCGTCGGTGGCGATGCGCTCCCGAAGCATGGAAAGGCGGCGCGTCTCGGTCTGCAAAATCTCGCGCCACAACGCCTCCTGTCCGGCGATGGCGATGCGCGTATAGGGCTGGGCCGCCAGCGTCTCGCGCTGCGCGCCGATGACCGCCAGCGTGCCGAAGGCGAGGATGAAGGCCAGCGAGACGAATACCGCGATGCGTGTGCTGAGGAGCATGATTGTCCTCAGGCCGGAACGGGTTCGGCGGAACGCCAGCCGAGGAACTGGCCGGCAGCGACCGCGAGGCCCACCACGGCGACCGCTATCGCGTAGGGGATGCCGGATTGGGCGGTCGCTCCCGCGATGGCGAGGCCTGCCGCGGCGGAGCAGCCAAGTGCCAGCCAGGGCCGATTGGCCGCGCCGCCGAGGGACCGGATGGCGCCACCGGCGGCTAAGCCCAGGAGCGCACAGGCAGCCATTGTCGAAACGACCGGGTTCGACAGCGGATCGTAGAGCATGACAGCGCCGACAAGCATCGCGCCGCCGCAAGCCAGCGGCGGCAGCGCCTGTGCGACGAGGGCGGCGATGGCCAGCACCGCCGCGGCCCCCGTGCCGACGAGATAATTGTCGAAGCCGATCCCGGCCGGAAGCCCGACCAGGACCATCGCGGCGGCCGGAAGCACGGACAGGCCGAGCAGCAGATCGCTCAGGCCGATCGGCGAGGCGCTGGGCATTCGCGCCGTTCCGGCTGGCGTGGTCTCGCCATAGGCGATGAACGGCGTGGCCAGCAGCGCCGCGATGCCGAGCACGAGGAAGCCGGAGCGACGGCCGATCGCTTCCGCATAGAGGCCGCTGGCGAGCGGGGCGGCGAGCAGCGCAGAGAAGATCAACAGTGTCGCGAGGCTGACCCTGGGCAGGTCCATGCGCCGGTGGACAAGCAGCGCGGCGGCCATGAACCCGCCGGAGAGACCCGCCAAGGCTCGGAGCATCACGAAGACATCATAGGTGCGGCACCAGTAGGTCGCGCCGAGCGCCAGGGCGAGCGCCAGTCCGGCCAGCGCCAGCAGCGCACCGGATCGCCCGGCCGTCTTTCGGCCGATCAGCGCACCGGCGAATGCGGCGGCGAGTTCTGCCAGCAGCGGCAGGACCGGCAGCCAGGGGAGCGCCACGATCTCCGACTCGCGGTCGATCGCAAAATTGGCGACGTAGGGAAACGCCGCCGCATAGATGGCGAGCAGCAGAGCGACGCGCCATGCCGCGCCGCCACTCGGGGCGGTCTCCACGGCAACATCGTCACCGCTGTCGGCAAAGGTGTAGCGGCTGTCGATCGGCAGCAAAATGGCGTCGACTCGGCGGCCGAGGCTGCCGTCGAAATCGATGGCGCGGATGGTGGCAACGGCCTCGACGAGATTGCGGCGCGCCGCCTTGACCCGCTCGATGTTACGGGCCAGCGCGCGCGACGCCGAAAACAGCACGCCGCGATCGTCGCTATAGAGATGCGCGCTGAAGTCTCCCGCCGAAACGCGCTCGATGTCGGCAAGCAGACGCGACTGCGCGGGATAAAGATTGAAGGCGACGAAGAAGGCGACCATGCCGCCGGCCACCGTCCCCGCCAGCACGGCGGTAATGGCCAGCGCGATCCGCACCTGGGAAACCGCCTGCTCGATCAGCGGCGATTCACCCTCGACTACGAGCGTCGCCGACACGCCGTCGCCGCTGATCGGGAAACTCTCGCCCGTTACGTCTCCGCCGGTCGCTGCGACCGTCTTGCCGGCGCTGTCGATAATCGCCAGCCCCAGCACCTGCGGAGAACTGTCGGCGACATGCCGCAGGTAGGGTTCGATGCCGGGCAGCTTGTCGAGCGGGATGCCAAGCTGCAGCGCGTGCGAAAACTGCCCGGCGACCGCCATGCCGACCGCGGCGGCGCCGGTTCGTGTCGCCTCTTCCAACGTCGGCGCGCTGCGCTTGAGGCCGGCATCGAGCAGCAGGAAGGCGGACAGGCCGACCGCCGCCGCAACGACCACGGCGACGATGGCTGCCGGAACCCAGGCTCGCGCGCGCTCAAGCTTCATCGCGGTCGTCGCTTTCGTCGACTTTCAGCACCTCGGCTGTGGCCCGGTCGAAATCCGAGACAGCTCGGTCGACGGACAGCCGCACGCCGTCGGCGCCCGCGAGGTAGCGCACCGGCAGAGCGGTGTCGCCCGTTGGAGCATCTTGTGCGGCAAGCCGTTCAGCAAGCTTCCTCAGCGGGCGACCCGACAGGTCCAGCAGCACGACCGAAACGATGAGAACCGCCAGCAGCGCCGCCGGAACCACCCACAGAGCACGCCACCCCAGCCCGGCCAGCACGTTACGGGCGAGGGCCGCGCGTGCTTCGCCGGAAACCGTGATGGCGAGATGCCCGATCGGCTCCCCGAAATCGTTGCGGATGATCTGCCCGACCACGATGTTGCCGAATTCCTCGACGCGCCAGCGTTCGTGCTCGACGCGGTAGCGCACCGCCGTCTGCCACGCCGACGAGATGGCCTCGCCGATGCTGCCGCGATCCGTGTTGAACAGCGACACACCATCCGGGGAGAATACCTCCACCGCCACGACCTGCGGATCGGTCGCCTTGGCGCGTTCGATGAGGTCCTGGACGACCCGCACATCGGCCAATGGCAGGCCGAGCCCGGCATTGGCTTCAATGGTGTCGCGAAGCTGGGTAAGCAGGAAGTCGACATTTGCCTCGGCGGTGCGCAGCGCAACGCGGTCCAGGCTGCCGAAAACCAGCGCCGCGCACAGGGCAAGGCCCGCGCTCGTGACGCCAAGGATAGCCAGAATGATCCTCGTACCGGGGGCCATGGCGGGTTTGTATGAGTCGCAACTGTGTGTGGCAACGGTATTCGAGCCGCCCCCCACTGTCATCCGACAAAACCTATTGATTATAATAATATTCTGCTAATCTCGCAGTGCTCCAATGGGGCGAGCGAATTCCAGTGATTCCCAAATGATACGGCTAGCGCTGCGCACAGTACCGGTTTTCGCCGTGATCATCGGCTTCGCCATGTTTCTGGCTGCCTACATGAATTTCAGCGGGGTGCGCTCGGCCTATCTCGATCTCATCCGCTCGCGCATGGCGATGACCGCCGACGGGATCGGCAACGACATTTCCACAGCCTCCACGTTGGGCATCAGGCTGACCGAGCAGACAACCCTGCCCGGGTTGCTGGCGCGCCAGGCCGCGACCGATCCGCTGACGCTTTCGATAGACGTTGCCTCCGACGACGGCACCGTGGTGTTCAGCAGCGACGCCAAACGGGTCGGAATCAAGGACGCAGCCGCCGACGATGCAGGCGCTTTCCGCCAGGAGGAGCATGTCGCCAACGACATCGGGGCGGCGGTGGGCACGGTCGTCGTGCGGCTGGACCGCGCCGCGATCGACGGCGCGATCGACCGGCTGCGCTTCGAGATTCTCAATGGCGCCATTCCCGCCGGTATCGCGGCAGTCGCCGCCGGCAGCCTGATCTGCCTGCTGCTTCTCACCAATCTGCACCGCCGCGCCAGGCAATCGGCGCTCGGCGCCTCGGATGACGATCCGATCGGCCGGGCCGCGCGGGAAATGCAGCGCCTTCAGCCGGAATCGCACGCATGAACAGCTTGCGCGTCCGCCTGTCGATCACCGTGCTCGCGGTGCTCATCGTGGCGCTGGTGTTCCTGTCGTTCCAGACGGCTGAGCGCGCGCAGTCGGTTCTCCAGCCGGAACTCGAGCGCAAGGCTGCCACCGTTGCCGGCTCCACGGCCTCGCTGATCGGCCGGGCGCTCGAGTTGGGCGTCCCGCTCGACCGGCTGCAGGGGCTCGACGCCTATCTGCAGCGCATCCTCGCCGGCAATCCGGACCTTTCCTACATCGCGCTTCGCGACGCCGGCGGCGCGACGCTTTATCAGGCGGCGACGGGCGATGCTGCGAAAGTCGCGACCGCCGTCGATCCGACGCACAGCGTCAGCGTGCCGATCTCGGTACAGGGCGGTGGTCAGGAAACGCTCGTCGTCGGCCTCGACCCGGCTTATGCGCGGCAGGTCGTGTCGACGCTGTGGATCGATCTCGTCATCGTCATGTTCGTGACGGCGGTGGTGGCGCTCGAACTGGTCTATGTCGGCTTCGGCGCCGGCCTCTATGGCGCCATCGAAGGCGTCGAGCGGCGGCTGAAGACCATCCGCAAGGGCGACCTCAGGCTGCATCCCCCGGTCGATGCCGGCAGCGAGTTCGGCGGCTTCGCCCGCTCGCTCGACGACCGACTCGGACAATTGCATTCGACCTATACATCGCTGCGCAACAATGTGGTTGAACGCGGCGACCAGATCTCGCAACAGGCGCTGGACATGATGCGCGGCCGCTTCGGCCTGGGCGAGGGCGTGATTGCAGCACCGGCGCAGGTCATCGCCATGCGTGCGCCGCTGTTCGTGTTCATGCTGGCGGAGGAACTGACCCGGCCGTTCCTGCCGGTCTATATCCGCTCGCTGGCGACGCCGATTGCCGGCCTTTCCCCCGAATTCGTCATCAGCCTGCCGATGATGACGTTCCTGATCGTCGTGGCGCTGTCGCAGCCGCTGCTCGGCAATGTCACCGAGCGCATCGGCCGCCGCAACTGCCTGATGGCGGGCGCGCTGCTCGGCCTGATCGGTTATTGCGCCTCGGCCTTCGTCGGCGATCTGATCGGGCTGACGGCGGCGCGGGCTGTCTCCGGACTCGGCTTCGCGCTGGTCTTCGTCAGCGCGCAGGGTTTCGTCATCGACTCGACCGACATCCGCCAGCGGTCGAGCGGCATGGCGATGTTCATCAGCGCGATCCTCGTCGCCGGCCTTTGCGGCCCGCCCATCGGCGGCATCCTCGCCGATCGCATCGGCATTCCCGGCACATTCGTCATCGCCGGCCTGTTCGCCCTTTGCAGCCTGGTGCTCGCCTGGTTCTGCATGCCTGCGACCGGGTCCCGCACGTCGCAGGGGCCGGCGATCCGCTGGCGCGATTTCGGTCCGATCATCTCGTCGCCGCCGTTGGCCGGGCTGCTGTTCCTCTGCGCCATGCCGGCAAAGATCATCCTTGTCGCTTTCTGCTTCTTCCTCGTTCCCTTGCAGATGGAGAACATCGGCGCGACGCAGGCGACGACCGGCCGGATGCTGATGATCTACCCGATCGCCATGGTCTTGCTGGTGCCGTTCTTCGCCTCGCTGGCCGACCGCTGGAGCATGCGCGCGCCGTTCGTGGCACTGGGCGGGCTGGTGGCCGGCGTCAGTGCTTTTGCCGTATTCCTCGGGGGCGCCCACATCCTGCCAATCGCCTTGATGCTGCTCGGCCTCGGTCTGGGCCAGGCGATCAGCATCGCGCCGCTCTCCGGCCTTGTCGGCGAGATGGGGCGGGCGCTGCCCGGCAATGTCAGCGAGAATTCGGTCTACGGCATATTCCGGCTGGTCGAGCGCACCGGCAACGCGCTGGGGCCTCTGGTCGGCGGCGTGCTGCTTGGCATTTACGGTTTCTCGACGACCGTGATGATCATCGGCGGCGGCATGGCGCTGTGCGCGCTGCTGTTTTTCGCCGTGCTGGGGTCGCGGCGCCAGCCAAAACTCGAACTGCCGGCCACGGGGAGGCGACCATGATCAGGCGACGCGCGTTTCTCGGAATGGCGGCGGGCAGTGTCGCCGGTGTCCTTTCGCCCGGTATCGCCGCTGCGCAGTCAGGCGGCCAGACAAAACCTTACCGGATATATCGCATCACCTATCGCGGCCGCACCGAGGTTGAGGACGGTTTTGACGATTATCTGGCCAGCAACGGCATCGCCGTCGAGTTCATCGAGCGCGATGCCGAACGCGGTGTGGCGAAGCTGCCTGGCTTCGTCGACGAGATCCGAGAAGTGAAGCCGGACCTGGTCTATACCTGGGGCACGCCGGTGACGCTGGGCATTGCCGGCCGCTACGACGCGCCCGACAAGGCAAAATTCATCACCGACATCCCGATCGTCTTCGCGCTGGTGGCCTCGCCGGTCGCGGCCGGGCTGGTCGCCGACCGCATGGTGCCGAACCGCAACCTGACCGGCGCGGTGCATGTCGTGCCGACCGACACGCAGTTGCGCGCCATGCATTCCTACCGGCCGATCACGAAGCTCGGCGTGCTCTATACCGCCACCGAGCAGAACTCGGTCTCGATCGTGCAGGAGGTTCGCGATCTTCAGAAGCCGATGAATTTCAGCCTGATCGAACGCCAGTTCCGCGCCGGCGCCGACGGGCGCCCGGTGGCCGACGGCATCGAGGAACTGGTCGCGGAGATCAAGCACGAAGGTGCCAACTGGCTCTATTTGCTGCCCGACACGTTCCTCGGCACGCAATATAACCGCGTTACCCCCGCGGCGATGGCCCAGAGCCTCCCGACATTCGGCGCCGCCGAACTGGCGATCCGGCAGGGCGGCGCGCTGGTGGCGCTGATCAGCCGCTATTATTCGGTCGGTCAGCTCGCCGCTTCCAAGGCGGTGAAAATCCTCAGGAAAGAAACGCCGGTCGGCGAAATCCCGATCGAGACGCTGAAGCGCTTTTCGCTGATTATTAACATGCCTGTGGCAAAAAAACTCGATCTGTATCCGCCGATCGACATGCTGAACTATGCGGAAGTCCTCACGGGCTGAGAGCCGCTGATATTCAGAGCCTGAATCTCAGCAGATCGAACCGTATCCGGGGCCGGGGGGCCGCCGAATGATCGAGATGAAAGAAGCGCCGGACACAAGCGGGCGTCACGTCAGCCTTTCGGCGTCGGACCTCGACGCCGTCTACGGCCTGCATCTTGCCGCCACCGGCGCAGTCGGCCGGCCCGAACTGATCAAGCCGGAATCGCGCGACTTCTTCCACCGCATCCTGTCGGGCGGCGGCCGCATTACCGGCGTCCTGCGCGGCGACACTCTGGTCGCCTATGGCGTGCTGCAACTCGAACTGCCTCCATCGGAGGACGCCCGCCCGCTGCTCGGTCTGTCGCCCGGCGACCGATTGGGGAAGCTGGCCGGCGCGGCGGTGTTGCCGGACGCCTGGGGCGGCGGCATTCACGACGATCTCATTCATCTGCGCGTCGAGGATGCCCGCCAAATCGGCATCGGCCATCTCTATGCGACCTCCGCGCCCGGCAATTTCCGCAGTTGGCCGAATCTCGTCGATGCCGGCTTCGTCGTGCGCGCCATTGTCGAGAAATATGGCGGACATCTGCGCTACATCCTCTATCGTGACCTGGCCGCGGCCGAACCGCGGGATGCGGACGGTGTCTGGTGCGGTGTCGAGGATATCGAACAGCAGCGTTCGCTGATTGCCGCCGGTTGTGTGGGCTCGCGCTGGCGCAAGCGCGCCGATGGCGACCGCGACCTGTGGTACAGGAGCGCGGCGTGAACAAAGTCTTTTCGCTTGCAGTGGAGGTGAACGCCACGTCGCCCGAGAATGCACCGTCACTGCGCATCGACCTTGGGGCGGTGCGCTCGAACTTCCAGGAAATGCGCCGCCGCTACCACGGTCAGGTGCTGTCCGCCGTGGTGAAGTCCGACGCCTACGGGCTGGGGCTGGAACCGGTCGTACGCGCGCTTGTTGGAGCCGGTTGCCGCGACTTCTGGGTCAACGACCTGGAGGAGGCGGCACGAGTCCGGCTGACGGCTCCGCAGGCCACGGCCTATACGCTGATGGGCCTTGCCGGCGCTGATATAAGCGATTTCGAGGCGGTCCGCGCCATGCCGGCTGTCGCCACGCTCGCCGAACTGGAGCATTGCGCGCGCCATGCGATGCTTGCCGGGCGCAGGATTTCCATAGCCGTCCAGGTCGACACGGGTCTCGGCCGCCTTGGCCTTTGCGAGGAGGAACTGGCCTTCCTCGCAGGCCAGCCGGACATGCTGGCCTATCTGGATATAAAGCTATGGGTGTCACATCTGGCGGCCTATAATCTGCCCGATGATCCCGAAAATGCCGAGCAGCGGCGAAAACTGCGCGACTGGGTGTCCGCCCTGCCGCACGCGCCGATCAGCCTTGCCGCTTCGTCAGGGGTGTTCATGCCGGACGACTGGCATTTCGACATGGCCCGCGTCGGCAGCGCCCTCTACGGCGTGCAGACCTCCGCCGTCTGGCAGGACGGGCTGATCCCCTGCTACGAACTCAGCGCGCCCGTCATCCGCATCGCCGAATTCCCGGCGGGTCGGCATCTCGGTTATCGCGGCACCACGGAGCTGAAGCGCCCGTCGCGCATCGCCACGATTGCCATCGGCTATGCCAACGGCCTGCCGCAGCGTTTCGCGGAGATCGGCATGGTGCGTTTTGCCGGAATACCGGTTCGGTTGGTCGGCGGCATTGCCATGAACATGACGATGATCGATCTCACCGATGTACCCGCCGGCGTTGATCTCGTGGCGGAACGGGCGGTGTTCCTCGACCGCGGCCAGCCGGTCGAACCCTTGGCCGAGCGTCTTGACTGCGCGCCCAATGTGCTGCTGACGCAGATCGGCGCCGCGACCCGCAGGACCTATCTCAAAGAGTGATCGGCCGCGTCACGCCTTTCCTTGCGCCGCGAGCGCCTCGGCGCGGTCGGCATGGATCTGGAACAGCTTTGCAAAGCCGCTGATCTTGAACACCTCGTCGACCGGTTTGCTCATGCCGGCGAGCGAAAGCGGCAGTCCCGTCGCCTTGCTGCGCCGCGCCGCCAGCAAAAGCACGCGCAGCCCGGCGCTGGAGATGTAGTTGAGCTGCCCGAAATCGACCAGCACCGGCTGGCCGGCGTCGAACAGCGGCAGCAGGGCATCCTCGACTTCGCGCGCCGAATTGCTGTCGACGCGGCCGACCGGCGTCAGCACCATCGTCCCCTCGATCGTCTCCTTGTGAATCTCCACTCTGCTCTCCTGTCCTGCGCCGCGCTCAGCGCGCGATAAGTTTCGTCAATGTCAGTTGGTTATGCCCGTCGATGCGGGCGTAGCGGACCTCGTCCATCATCGCCCGCACGATGTGGATGCCGAGCCCGCCGATCGGCCTGTCGTCGAGGTCCAGGTCGAGATCGGGGTCTCCGGCCTCGGTCGGATCGAAGGCCACGGCATCGTCGCGGATCGTCACCGTTGCACGGTCGCCGGCGGCCTCCAGAGCGATGTCGATGGCATGCTGTCCGCCATCCTCAAAACCATAGCTGATCGTGTTGGTCAGCAGTTCGTCGAGCGAAAGGTTGACGGCATGCGCGACCTCCTCCCCCAGCCCATGCTCGGCGCAGAATTCCTCGATGACCGGCGCGATGCGGCCGATCTCGGCAAGATCGTTGGCGATGCTGAGGCGCAGAGCGGGCGGGTGCAGGCGGGACATCCTTCGCGGTCTATCGCTCGTTGGAAGTGTCTGCGGTGGGCAGCAGTCGATACAGCGCTTCGCTGCCGAAATGTTTCGGCAGTTTTACGCGGCCAACATACTCCACCCTGTAGGGCCGTCGATAGGTTCCGCCGGTCAATCTCGCTTCATGCTGAAGAGAGTCCATTTCGGCCCACAGCAATGCCACGAAATGCTGCGAGGCATAGGCCTCGCCGGGCGCCGCAACCGTCTCGATGCGCGCCGCCCGGTTGACGTGGTGGCCGTAGACCATACTGCGGCCGGTCAGCGGCTGCAGGCCGACATAGACCGGGCCGGCATGCAGCGCGACGCGGAACCGCGGCCGGTTCGCCAGCCCGAAGGGCTCGGGATCGAGCGTGGCGATGGCGTCGACCAGGGCCAGCGCGTAACCGGCGAGGTCCAGTGCGGTTTCGGCCGCCGCATGAACGGCGTCTCCCCAGGTGTTGATGAGGATCGGGGGTTTCGCACGCGCCTCCACCACCTGCTGCACCTCGGCCAGAAAATCCCAGAGCAGCGGAACCTGCTCGTCGCTGAACGAGGTATAGGTCGCCATGTCGGCAAACAGGATCGCCCGCACCACCAGCGGGCTCAGGCCGATCGCCAGCGCGCTGACGCTGCCGGATAGGTCGGCGGAGGGGCCGCCGCCGTGCCCGGTGCGTTGGCGCAGGTCGTCCAGGTCGATCAGCGACAGATGCTCGAGTTCCGGCCACTGGTCCATGAAATCCGCCGGACTACCGGGATCGGCCGGCGCCTCCGGGCTCCAGACCGCGAGCAGCCTGGCGTGCCCGCCAAGGCGCTCGGCATGGATGCGCGCCATGCCCTGAAGGATCTGGTTGTTGTAGCGCAGCAGCGTGTCGTCGCCGATCAGCCGCTCCTCGCAGCTTATCTCGACTTCCGTTGCCGAGGCGACGAGGCTGCGGAACCGCGCCATCCATTCCTCGCCCGCCGGCGCGACATATTGCTCGGCGAAATCGTCACGCGGGCAGGGCAGGAAGATGTGCAGTTCGCCGGAGCGCGCCAGAACTTCCTCGCCGAAGATGATGTCCGCGCCCGCCGAGGCCGAAGCATAGCCGACGGCGACGGCATGCCGAGCCAATTCGTCGCGGATCTCCCGCCGCAGCGCCGCCAACGCTTCGGCTCCCATCGTGCCGGCCGAAGCGGCATCGAGCCGCTGTCCGGCGCAGAGCATGATTGCGGCCTCGGATGTCAACCCATCGTCCTTTTGATCCGCGGATTGTACGCGGTTTCTGCTCCACCTTGCACGATCGAACTTGCGGATAGGTGAACGACGGGAGGCTTCTGTTTGTATGGCGGTTTCCGATTTTGTTGCCGACATGGCGCCGATCGCACGGAACCTCCGGAGGCGGTCGGTGCTTTGGGGTGTCAGGAGGTGAAGCATATGCCCAAATTCATGACCATCGGCTACGGCGACGAGGCGGGCTACCGGCAGACCGCGCAAGACGTGCGCGACGCCGCGCATGCCCATGACGCCGAACTCAAGCAGAACGGCGCCGTGATCGGCATTGCCGGCAAGCCGGTGCAGGTCCGCAACCCCGCTGCGCAAGGCGTCGAAACGCGGCGGGGCGCCTTCATGTCGGCTTCGCTGCCGCTGGCCGGCTTCGCCCTGATCGAAGCCGCGGATCTTGCCGAGGCGATCAGGCTGGTGTCGCTAACCCCTTGCGCGGTGGCAAAGGGCGTTGTCGAGGTGTGGCCTCTGGAGGAAGCGTGACGCGCGGGTTTTTCCCGATCGCGCAGAGATGATGCTCACCGGGAGAGGAATACCCGGTTCGCCTGGAAGCCCGAAACTTTTCCGCGCGAGGCCGCCGGCGGAATTAAGTAAATTGTCCCCGGCGTTTGCCCGGTCAATCCGGCGTGATTTGGAAGAGAATATGCTCGATCTTCAGTGCTGCTGCGGTCTTTTCCAAGGTCTCGTCGAGGGTAGAGGCGTTTATTGACAAAAATGTCAGCGCGAAATCGGTATAGTTTTCGCCACCTTCAACGAGGCGCTTAGGCACTTCGATGCGCGCGAACTCCAGAAATGCACGCACGACACAGTTCTGTATGTCGGCCGTCCTCTCGCTGATATGCAGGATGTTAAGCTCGCGATTACCGACAGGCGCCCTCATGAACGTACAATCGTCCCTCAGATCATAAACTGCCTTCCGACCGAAACTCTGGAAGAAAGTCGTTCCAGCCGGAAGAAAGGCAACGATGAGCGCGGGATCGCCATAGTCGAACGTTAGCTCGATCTCCAGTCGATCGTCCTTCCGCTTCCCTACATAGGCCTCGATGAGGCTTGCCCAGTGGCAACCACCCTTAAATCTTATTGGTTTTCCTTCGGTGTCAATTTTACAGGTGATGAGATAGCGCCGTTTCTGGCTGCCAAGAGCTTGTTTCTCTTTATACAACTGCTCGATTTCGGCGCGTTGAATGGTGATCTCTTCAAATCTCGCAGCGAAACTAGGCTCCCACTGCAGCAATATGCCCAGCATCAGAACGACGAAGCAGACGATGTGAGCCATTTTGATAGATGGCCATCCCCGGAAGCCCATGCCAATCTCCCTCTGGACAAAGCTTCTAGCACACCGAAAAGCCCGAATCCGAGCCCCACATAGGGTAGTCCGATAGGCGGCGAACTGACAGATCTCCGCGTTCCTCCGATTGCATACTCACCGGGAGAGGAAGGTCTCGACGGCTCCTCCCTGACAGGCATGAAACATGCCGATGAACGCGCCCGCGCGAGCCGACAGGCCTGCGCGACCCCAAAGCGGCTTGCTTGACTTTCTCTCCGGTGGGACCGACCGGAGAGGTGAGGGAAGCGTGCTGTTCATGCATCCGAGGATATAGGCCCGAACCGCGTCGATCCCGCATTGAGCGCCGCGTGCATTGAGATCGCGAGATCTGACTTGCTTCAGCCGCTGTTCCGCACCGGCCATCAAAAATGTCCGCTCGCTCTTCGGCAAACCGTTCGATGATAAAAGCCGTAGAAGCTTGCTGCGTTCGGACGCGTGGCTGATGCTCGGGCAAGTGCCTGCCGCATCCGCGTGCGTCCCGCCGGATGCGAGAAGGGCTATCGCGAAACCCAGGCTGACAGCGACGTTGGAGTGAGACTGCATGAGAGGAGCCTAACGGCGCTCGCCAATGGCCGCAATCGACCCCCCATTGCGGACGTTGCGCGCCGAGTCTATATGTAGGCAACCGATGGTTGCAAGAGGAAGCCGCAATTGAGCATACGTTTCCCTTACCCCCGCAGGGGCCTTTTGCTTACCTCGTTTGTGTTGCTCATGCTCGTAACGCAGGCGAATGCTGAGTCTTATTCAAGGCTGCAAGCGAGTGGCTACAAAACTGGTAGTATGACCCGAGGTGCATCCGGCTCGCTGGGCTGGTTCGTTTCAAATGGTGAGAAGAAGTTCTTTTGCGCAAGTACCGTTTCACTGGCCTACACCGGCAGGAACGGAATGGTCGGGTTCACGGCCTCGGGACGGCAGATACCGATCGATAGGAAGGTATATGAAGAACGCGCAGGCAAGAGCGAAAAAGGTATCCCGCAACTGTCAGATCTGAAAGCTGGCAGATTGCACCCGCGTGACGTGGGCAATTGCAGTCCTGTCAGGAAATAGAACGTCAGATTGAAAGTCGGTGCGTTCATCGCGTCCGCTTCTCACCCCTTCCCGACTCAAGCCGAGACACTCAGGGCCGCCCGTATGTCGGTCCCTGAAACCATATCCTTGCGCCCGGCAATCTTTCCGGCCTCGCTGGTGGAACGCCGGGCGGCGGGAGGCAAAACGCGCCTTCGCGGCGATGATGGACATGAAGAAGATCGACGTCGCCGCGATCGAGGCGGCGCGGCGGGACTGAGGGGGCCGGATAGCCGACGGTTTGTCTCCCTCACCGCGCCCAAAAAGCCGGCGTGAACATCACCAGCACGGCCAGGATTTCGAGGCGGCCGAGCAGCATCAGGAACGACAAAACCCACTTCGCCGTGTCGGGCAGCGAGGAAAAATTGCCGACCGGGCCGATGATCGGCCCCAGCCCCGGCCCGACATTGGTGAGCGCCGTCAGCGCGCCGGTGGTGGCGGTGACGAAATCGAGCCCGGTGGCGCCAAGCAGGATGGTGCCGATCGCCCAGATGACGAAGAAGGAGGCGATGAACAGCGCCACCATATGCTGCATCTCTGCTGGTACGGTGCGGTCCCCATAGCGCACCGGCAGCACTGTGTGCGGGTAGATCAGGCGGCGCAGGCCGTTGGCGAGCAGTTCGAACAGGATGAGGAACCGGTAGGCCTTTATGCCGCCCGTGGTCGAACCCGAGCAGCCGCCTAGAAAGGTGGCGACGAAGATGCAGGCCACGGCGAACGGCCCCCAGAGCGTGTAGTCGTCGCTGGCGAAGCCGGCGGTGCTGATGATCGACATGAAGTTGAAGGTGGAATGGGTGATGGCGTCGCCGAACGGCATGTCGAGTTTCACCCGAAGATAGATTGCGACGGCGACGGCGAAGACGATGCAATAGCCGGCGAAAACGCGGATCTGCGGGTCGCGCAGCGCGTCGAGCCGGCCGCGCACGGCAAACAGGATCATGATCGAGAAGGGCAGGCTGCCGATGAACATGAAAATGCTGCCGGTCCACAGGATGATCGGCTTGTCCGCATAGCGCAGGAACGATGTGTCGTGGGTGGAGAATCCGCCCGTCGCCACCGTCGACATGGCGTGGTTGATCGCGTTGAACGTGTCCATGCCACCGGCTGCGTAACCAATGGTGCAGGCGACGGCCAGCGCGCCATAGATGCCGATCAGGCTGATGGTGAAAGTCTGGAAACGCTCGAACGGCCGGTCCTCGATGTCGGAGGATTCGATCTTGAAGTAGGAGACTCCGCCGATGTTGAGGAAGGGCAGCAGGAACAGGCCGAGTACGATGACGCCGAGGCCGCCCATGAAGCAAAGCAGCGAACGCCACAACAGCAGGCCGGGCGGCGCCTGGTCGAGGCCGTTGATGACCGTGCCGCCGGTGGTGGTGATGCCCGAGACAGCTTCGAAGAAGGCATCGGTGGGGCTGAGCTGTATCGACGAGAGCATCAGCGGAACGGCGCCGGCCACCGCCATCGTCACCCACAGCAGATTGACCAGCAGGAAGCCGAAACGGGTTGTGACAGCGGGCGGCTTGCCCTGCGTCGCCAGCGCCACGGCCAGTGCAAAACCGCCGACGAACAGCGCAGAGAAGGCGAAGGCCTTCCAGTCGGGATTGCCGTAGTAGAGATCGATCAGTGCCGGCACGAGCATAGCGACCGAAAGGTAGATCGCGAAGACCGCCGCGACATGCACCGCGGCGCGGACTGCCGATCTGTTCACGATATGCCGACCTTGCCTGTCTCGGTTCTACGGACGGCGGTTGGTGAAGCTGTCCGAGCGCGATAATGGCCGGAAGGCAGGGGTGTGACAACTGCGACGGCGCGCCATCCCAAGATTTCGCGCGACCGGCGGACCTGCCGCTGCGGTTCCTTTGAAGCGAACCGGCTGCCGCGCTTGCGGCGCGCGCTACCCGTGCTTCAGAAAATGCCGCGTCAGGCCAACCAGCAGCGTCATGTCGCGCGCCGCGTGTTCCGGCCGGTTCACGACCGGTGCGCCATCGACAATCGCGGCGTGGAAGCCGCGCAATTCCTCGACGAACGCCTCCTCATAATTGGCGAGCAACTCGTTGCATGATGCCTTGTGGCCGTCCGAGGTCTTGACGGTCAGCCGCGTCGGCTGGTGGTTGAGATAGGGCGACGGGAATTCCAGTTCGAGGATCGCGTCGTCGAAATAGAGCGAGATGCGCTCCTTGTAGTCGGCCAGCGACGGCACGGCGAGATGCGTCATCGTCCACAGCGCCTGGCCGCCAAGCAGCCGCACGGTGCCCTGGCCCCCGCCGCCATTGGCAAAAATCTGCGCGCCGACCACCTCGCCGTCGGGCACGCCGAGCACATCGAGAATGCCGTGCACGGCATTGACGTCGTGCACCAGTGACGAACTGTAGGCGGCGGTGAACCCCTTGAAGGCGAGGTCGGTGAGCGGCTGGCCGATGACGCGCTTGGCCTGTGCCCTGCGTTTTGCCGTTGTCGCCGCGATCAGTTCCTGCGGCACGTCGCTGGCGAAGCGTGTGCGAAAATGATGGATGAACGGCCAGGAATCCGGGTCGTTCACTTCGACAGACACGTAGCGCAGCGTCTTCGCCGTTCCCGGCAGCGATTGCAGCGCCAGCCGGTAGTTTGGATCGAAGCGCTTCATGTAGCCGACCTGCACGACCCTTCCGGCCTTGTCGCGGGCCGCGACGATGTCGGCGATTTCTTCAGGCGAATAGCAGAGCGGCTTTTCGCAGAAGACATGCAGCCCGCGTCCGAGCGCGGCCAACACCTGCTCGTGATGCAGCGGGTCCGGCGAACCGATCACCACCGCGTCGAGGGGTTCTTCCAGCAGCGCATCCGGCGTTGCGAAACCGGGTATGCCATAGGTTTCGGTTACGAAGTCGCGTGCGGTCTTCGACGGATCGGCGACACCCTTGACCTCGAACAGCGTGTTCAGCGCCAACAGGTTCGGGATGTGCTCGACCTGGCAGATGGTCCCGGCGCCGATGACGCCCACGCGAAGTCTGGTCATAAAGAGTCTCCTGTCTTTGGCGCCGCCGCGCCGCCTTCCCCCTCCCCCTTGAGGGGAGGGTGGCCGCGAAGCGGCCGGGTGGGGTCATCGCGGCCATACGCCAACGTTGCTTTGCGTCGGAGCACTGCCGGACCGACCCCTGCCCCGGCCTGCGGCCGGACCCTCCCCTCAAGGGGGAGGGGAAGTCGGCGCTACGCCGCCGCCCTGTTGCCGATCGACGCCAGCAGCCGCTCGATCTCGGCCTCCACCGCCTTCAGATCCTCGCCGCCGGACATGATGGAAATCACCTCGTCGCGCGTGATGGCCGACTTGGCATAAGTGCCGCGGTTGCGCCCGCGGTTGAGCAGCGTGAACGTGTCGCCGACCGGATAGGCGTGGTGGATGTTGTGGCTGATGAAGATCACCGCCAGCCCGCGCATGCGCGCCTCGACGATCAGCTTCAGCACCATCGCCGCCTGGTGCACGCCCAGCGCCGAAGTCGGCTCGTCGAGGATCAGCACCTTTGCGCCGAAATGCACGGCGCGCGCGATCGCCACAGATTGCCGCTCGCCGCCCGACAGCGTGCCGACAGCTTGCGTCGGATCGCGAATGTCGATGCCGATATCGGCCATAGCCTGCCAGGCAGTCCGGTTGGCAAGCTCCTTGTCGATGCGCGAGAAGGGCAGGCTGCTTTTTGTCGGTTCGCGTCCGAGAAAGAAGTTCCGCGTGATCGACATCAGCGAGATCATGCCGAGGTCCTGGAACACGGTCGCCACGCCATAGCTCTGCGCGTCGCGCGGGTTACGGAACGCCACGGGGCGGCCCTCGACCAGAATCTCGCCGCTGCTCGGCCGGTGCACGCCCGACAGCACCTTGATCAGCGTCGATTTTCCCGCGCCGTTGTCGCCGAGCAGGCAATGCACCTCGCCGGGAAACACCTTTATGTCGATGTCCTGCAGCGCCTTGACCGAGCCGAAATTGACGCTGACGCCGCGTAGTTCCATCGCCGGAACGTTCATTTGCCGCCTCCGCGCCCCAGCGCTTTTACGCGAATGTAGTTGTTCACCAGCACTGCGATCAGGATAACGATGCCGAGGAACACCTTGAACCAGTCGGTGTCGATGCCGGTGTAGAAGATGCCCATCTGCACCAGCCCGAAGATCAGCGCGCCGAACAGCACGCCATACACCGTGCCGTAGCCGCCGGTGAGCAGCACGCCGCCGATGACGGCCGCGATGATCGCCTCGAATTCCTTCAAGAGGCCGCGCGTCGTGTCGGCCGAGCCTGCCTCCATCACCTGGATGGTGGCGAGCAGCGTGGCGGCGCAGGCCGTGTAGATGAACAGGCTGATCTTCACCCGGCCGACCGGCACGCCGACATTGCGGGCGATGTCGGCATCGCCGCCGGTGGCGAAAATCCAGTTGCCGTATTTGGTCTGAGTGAGCACGTAGCCGGCGAGCGCGGTGAGGGCCAGCCACCAGACGATCGACATGGGGATGCCGGTGACGAAGGGCGTGCCGTCGCTGCGCGCCGCGATCCAGCCCTGCGTCGCCATCCACTGGAAGAAGCCGGTGAAGATGTGGCCGTTGAAAAGCCCTGCCGTCGCCGGGTCCGGCACGCCGTCGAGGATATAGGGGATCTGCGTGCGCCCGGTCACGGCCCGCGTGATGCCGATCGACAGGCCGCGCAGGATGAACAGCGAGGCCAGCGTGACGATGAAGGAGGGCAGCCGCGTCTTCACCACGATCAGCCCGTTGAGGTAGCCGGTCAGGATCGCGGCGGCGAAGGCGAGAGCGATGCCGCCCCACAGCGGCAGGCCCCATTCGCGCACGCCGAGCCCGATGACCACGCCCGCGAAGCCGATCATCGAGCCGACGGAGAGGTCGAACTCGCCGGCGATGATCAGCAGCGCGGCGGCCGTGGCGATGATGCCGAGTTCCGCCGACAGCGTCAGGAAGGTCATCGACCCCTGCAGCGAATAGAGGTTGGCGGCGCCCGGCAACACGGCGAAGATGATCATGGTGGCAAGCAGCCCCGCCGCGGCGCCCGCCTCCGGGCGCCTGATCAGTTGCGTGAAGCGGCCGGTCGCGGCGAGCCGCTCGTCCGGCCCGCCGGCACTCTTGCGGCGCATGCCGAACCGGTCGGCGCTTTCGCCGGATGATGCCTGGTGTTCCACGGCGGCCATTAGGCGCTCCAAATGCCGGTTGTGCAATGAGGATGGAGTTGGCGCTTTTCCCCGTTCACGGAAGGACAGTCGCATGTCGCATATGGATACTATCCTCTCCGATCCGGCTTCGCCGGCTCGTCTCGGCATCACCCCCTTGTATCTGCACGAGAGTGATTTTGTGCGATTGCAGCGACTGAACCTCGAACCGGATGGCCATCCGGTTCGAGGTTTGGCGAAGTCGCCCGTACCCCCTTCGGCCACAACCGTCGGTGAGCCTGGGATCTTCGCCTTTGTCACGCACGACCGAATAGTCGCTTGGCTCCAATCGCACGCACAAG
>NZ_JBEBMH010000038.1:0-47018 GCF_040081985.1 Mesorhizobium yinganensis
GATCGCCTAACTCACCATTGCCATATCCTGGAGACCGGAAACGACAGCTTCCGCTTCAGGAACAGTTCGGCAAAACCCGTCAAACCCGCGAAGGAGAAAACCAAAAACTTGACCCCGACCTGACCCAGACCCATCATCCACCCGGGTCAGTTCTCAGTGGAAACCCCGGGTCAGTTCTTCGCGGAAATCAACACCAATACTGAACCAATGCCGTTCAATTTTCCATCCTTGCTTTGACATATCGAAGTAATAAGGGCATTCACGCAATGGCCGAACGATAGACATGGTTCGACGACATTCTCTCCCCCGGCCGCGGTGTCCCGTCCCACACGTATGAAGGAACATAATGCATAAATTTGGCACGTTGCGGCGGCCGTGATCGGTGTCGCTGGGCCCAATGCTCCATCCGGCAGGACAATCCTCATAGGCCTCGTAGCCCGGTCCGCCGGTCCCAGCCTCGGGGCAGGTGGGCCACGAAAACCCCCAGCCCTTCATCGCCGAGATCAAGCGATACATCGGGGGGTGACATGCTGGCACGCCTCGCCATGCCGGGTTCGAGGACGACGCGCACAAAAGCACCTCGGATCCCCACTCACTCGCCTCAACATCGTACGTGAACAACATCCACGTCGCCGCGGAGACCATTGCCGCAGTCGCGGCCAGCCCGACTCGATTCATAGGACGTCTCCTTCGGTCAGCCTTATCTGTCTGTTCGCTTCGGGCGCCCGCGCGCATCCTCGAACGGCGGTGAGATCTCGCTCTCGCGTTCGGCGAGTAGGTTGAAATCAGCGACAGGCCTCCTGGTCAGCGTTCGGTCCACCGCCTTGCGTCGCCATTCAGGCATGTCGAGCACATAGGTGGCCCACATCCCGTGCCGGGCAGAGATGGCATAATTCTGCCAGGTCAGATATTCGGCCGGCGCCGGTGAGTTCACTCGCGCCCAACCGACGCGCAGCATTCCCAGCGCCAAATCGCGACCGCGCACCGAGCAATGGCCTAAGAGCGCACCATCGGCATCATAAGACCGAACGATACAGGTCACTTGCGCGCTGCCAACCGTGCGCTTTAACCACGCTTTTGCCAGCGGCCCGCACGGCACTGGCTTGGGGATTTCGATCCCGCCGTGGCGACGAGGATCGTAGGACCATTGCGGCAGTTCACAGGCGTCGATCGAGGCCAGCCGCACCTTGTGACGGCCCGTCGGGAACCAAAGCGTTTGGCCATCGATGACAGATGTCCGGCCGGAGATTTTTGTTCTCGGGCTCGAGTCTGGAACCGATCCTGCCGCGACCGAGGACGATCCCTGATCGCGCAGGATGTCCGCCGCATGGACCGGATAGGGCAGGGCGGTCAGCAGCAAAGCCGCGACGATCGACCTGACGGCAACCGTAGTCATGGCGAGGTCCCTCCATCGTCTGCACGCTGACCGAGCAGGAGCGCCGGATGCTGGACATCGTCGAATTGCCACAGCCCGACCTTCTTTTCCCGCGCGGCCTGCTCCACCACAGCGTAGGGGATGTGATGGGGCAGGCCGCGTCCGTCGAGGGAGGCGAAGGCAAAGCCCGAGGAGATCATCAGATTAGCGAGATCGAGCCGGTCGGCGCCGATCGTGGCATAGCAGGACACAAAGACCGTTCCGGCCGATTGCCCGACCTGCGCACAAACGGGATGCGTATCTGCGATGTAGGCGGCAAAAACCGCCAGGGATGCCTCCCCGCAGTCACGACGAGCGCCCGACCTATCGGTGTAAACTGTACCACGCAGGCAGGCCTGCACGCCGAAGAGACGGAAGTGTCTGCCGCCGTCCTGCCAGCTGTCTCCGCTTTCGAGCGTCACGCCTGGTTTCAATTCGAAGTAGCCCTCCGGCAGCGCGGCCGTTGCCGGCGTCAAGCCGATAGTCAGCGACACGAAGAGGGCAGGGGACTTCATTCGGCCGCAACCCTTGGATCAGCCCACATCCCGTAGCCGCGGCGACCGATGTCCTCGGCCTCCTTCAGATCGGCTCGTGTCGGTGTCCCGTCCGATCGCTTCGTAACGCGGTGAGTGCCGAGCGAGACAAGCTGCTCCTCGAACATGTCGATCGAGTCGAGGCTGCCTGGGTAGTTGTAGTAACCGTAGCAGGTTGCGTCCTGCGCCTTCGCCCCAGTCTCGCTGACAAACGCGCGGCAGTAGATCACACGGGGCGACTGGAGCAGCGTTGCAAGTCCCTGGCGAGCGTAGTCGTCACAGGACCCCGCAAAACCCTCCTTGCGGTTGACCATCTCACCCTTGCACGGCTCGATCCCGTAAAGGTGTACCGTCAGATTCGCGTCGACGCGGAAGTCAGTAGTCGAGACCGCCTTGAATCCGGAAGCTGATACATAGCCTTTGCGCTCCGACACTTTCCCCTGGCCGTCGTAATATTCCATGACGAGGACGGTCTTCCCGGGCGCCGCGAGCGAACGGACATAGGCTTCGTCCACCGGCCCGGCCGCATAGGCCGGCAAGCATGCGCTAATCGCTGCCACGCAACCGACCGCTCGCTTCATTTGCCGTCGCCTCCAGGTTGTCACTTTGGTCGACATTGAACTGCGTCCCTCCTTTTTGCAAGAAAAATAACAATCAAATTGACATTGTTTTTTCTGTCGCCTAATCATTCCAACATCTGCTGTCACAAGGCTTTGGATGCGGACCCATGTCGACACAAGCAAAATCATCATCGATAGCGCCGCTTCTTGTCGTGACAATCCTCACGAGCATGTGCGTTGTCCCGGGCCGGCCAGCATCGGCGTCCGAACTGGCTGCACCCACACTTCTCCAGCACCAAGAGGCCTGGAAAAATCGGCAAGGGGAGGATGATTTCCCGTCCTCGGCCGACACGGTTGCCGAAGCCCGTTGGGCGCGGATGCCGGACGACTATGTGCTGGGGGAGAGTGGTCAGATCGCTCCCCAAAGCCAGGCGCCCAAGCCGATCGGCGTGCCGGTATCCGAGGCGGTCGGGCTTGGATCTGACGACAATCATTTTGATAGTGGCGTTCAGTCCGGGATGCCGGAGTGCGGGCCGTCGCCGGCAACGCCTGCTGAGATCACCAGCCTCGTCATCGAAGCGGCGCAGCGGCACGATGTCGACGCTGAATTCGCCGTCGCGGTCGTGACCGCCGAAAGCAGGCTCGACCGGCTGCGCAATTCGCCCAAGGGCGCGCGCGGACCGATGCAGCTTATGCCGGCGACGGCCGAGCGATTCGGTGTGACCGATATCTGCGATCCAGAAGAGAACATCAATGGCGGGGTCCGCTACCTCCGCGAGCTGACCGACGAGTTCCGCAATCCGCTTCTCGTCGCGGCCGCCTACAACGCCGGCGAGGGACGCGTGCGCCAGCATGGCGGCATTCCGCCGTTCAGGGAAACTCTTCGGTACGTCGCCGAAATCCTCAACATCCAGCTGGGTCTTGAGGGTAACGGCGCGGCAGCCGAACCGCATAGCGGAGCCGACAATCCGCGGCCGCCTTCGCATGGAGCGGGAGTCATCACGTCGCGCAAACGCCGCCAATGGGTCGGCGGGGTCATGCATTTTTAGCCGGAGGTCACCATGAACAACGTTTGCCATTCGCCCGCAGCTCGATCGGTGAGTCTGCCGATTGCCTTCGGCACCACATTCGCCATTTGTCTGGCGCTTGCTGAGCCGGCCCTTGCGCAGTCCTCAGGTGCTTTCGCACCGCTGGAAACCGCGGTCCAGATAATCGTCGATTTTATCACCGGCCCTTTTGGTCGACTGCTGGCGATCATCGCGGTGATTGCACTCGGCTTCCTCGCTTTCGCCGGACGCCTCTCCTGGTTCACCGCCGGCGCGGTCGTGCTGGGCATCGGCCTCGTCTTTGGCGCGCCGGCGATCGTCGACGAGATGATCG
The DNA here is from genome assembly GCF_040081985.1 of Mesorhizobium yinganensis. Lineage (NCBI taxonomy): Bacteria > Pseudomonadati > Pseudomonadota > Alphaproteobacteria > Hyphomicrobiales > Phyllobacteriaceae > Mesorhizobium > Mesorhizobium yinganensis. The sequence goes on from NZ_JBEBMH010000038.1 coordinate 3,888, forward strand.
CGGCCGTAGGGAACTGAGCTATGCTCGAGTTCACCGACGAAAAGCCCCATCTGACCCCGCTCGTGATCGGCCTCACCCGACCACCCATGATGTGGGGCATCCCGCTCAACGCCTTCTACATCATCGTCGGTTTCACGCTGATCGCCTTCCTGGTCAGCACAAGCTTCTGGTCGGCGCTGATCGCGCCGCTGATCTATCTCGCTCTCTTTGCCTTCTGCAGCCGCGATATCCGGATCCTCGATCTTGCTCAGGTTGTCGGCCGTCGCACACCGCGCACGCCGAACCGGTTGTTCTGGCGCACCAACTCGTACGGGCCATGACCATGTTGAACGTCGTCGTCGAAGAGCTTGGATTTGGACGTGAGTGCCGACGCGAGCGGCCGACGTCGACTCACATTCCGTATCTTCGCCATGTCGCCGACACCGTCATCGGGCTCGAAAGCGGTGCGATCCTGTCGGTGATCAAGGTGGACGGTTTGTTCTTCCAGACCGAGGATCAGGCCGAGCTCAATATGCGTGCGGCCGTCCAGAACACACTGATCCGAGGGCTCGGTTCGAGCCGCTATTCGCTCTGGTCGACTGTGATCCGCAAGCAGGTCAAGCCCTCGATCGGCGGAGCCTTCTCTGATCCGTTCTGCGATCTTTTGAACACACGCTACATGGCGTCACTGCGCGACAAGCGCATGTTCACCAACGAACTTTACCTCACGATCGTCCGTTCCGGAATGCGTGGCGCGCTTGGCGCCGCTGAAGGATTTTCGCGGCTACTCGATCGCTCCTCCGGCAGTGAAGTTCTTGAGCAGCGCCTGCAGGAACGCGTCAACGCACTCGAAGAGATCGTGGGCAACGTCACGCGTGAACTGCAAAAGTACGGCGCGCGTCCGCTTGGCGTCGTTTACCGCGACGGCGAACCATATTCGGAACCCTGCGCCTTCATCAACACGCTGCTCACCTGCGGAGTCGCGCGCGAGATGCGCCTGCCCCGCATGGGCATCCGCAGCTATGTCGGGACGTCGCGTCTGCATTTCTCCAAGCGCACGTTGCAGGCGCAGGGTCCGACCGAGGCGGAGAACCGCTTCGGCGCGATGCTGTCGATCAAGGAATATCCGCCATTCTCCGGGCCTGGGATGCTCGACGGTCTCCTGCAGATGAATCACGAGTTCATCTGCACCCAGTCATTCACGCTTGCCGACAAGCCGATCGCCCAGGAGCGCATTTCCCGGCTGCAGCGCCAGATCCACGCCTCTGATGAATCAGGCAGCACCGTCGAGACCGATATCGATTTCGCGCTGAACAGTCTGCTCAACCAAGAAGCCGTCTTCGGCTATCACCATTTCAGCCTGTTGTGCCTTTCGCGCGACCTCGCTGGCCTCGACAAGGCAGTCGCCGAACTCGGCTCCTGTCTCACCGACATGAACATCAACTGGCTGCGCGAGGACCTCAACATGGAAGCCTCGTTCTGGGCACAGCTGCCGGGCAATCACGCCTACATCGCACGCTCCTGCATGCTGTCCAGCGCGAACTTTTCCGGCTTCTCGTCGCTGCACAATTTCGCGACCGGTTCGGTGAACGGCAACCACTGGGGGCTGCCGATTTCGATCCTCGAAACGACGTCGCAGACACCCTACTGGTTCAATTTCCATCAGCGCGACATCGGCCATTTTTTGGTTACCGGTCCGACCGGGTCGGGCAAGACCGTTGCACTGACCTTCCTGCTTGCGCAAGCCTTCCGGATCTCGCCGGAACCCCGCGCCGTTTTCTTCGACAAGGACCGCGGCGCCGAGATTTTCATACGCGCCGTTGGCGGGGACTATGAGGTGCTCCAGCCGGGCGTGGCGACCGGATTCAATCCGCTGCAGCTCGAGAACAACGCGACCAATCGCGAGTTCCTGCATCGCCTCCTCAAGGCCATGCTCGACCCGGCCGACGGCCACGGGTTCAGCCAGGAAGAAGAGGACACGCTGGAGCGGGCGATCGGCCGCATCTGCCAGGAGCCGGTCGCACAGCGCACGCTTGCCAATCTTTCCGGCCTGTTGATGGGCCGCGCGCGTTCCGACGCCAACGAACTCCAGTCACGTCTGCGTCCTTGGTTCGAGGGCGAGAAAGCCTGGCTCTTCAACGCGCCCCAGGACGTTTTGTCTTTCTCGGGCAGGCGCATTTTCGCTTTCGACATGACTCATACCCTCGACAATCAGGATGTTCGGACGCCGGCGCTGATGTACCTCTACCATCGGCTGGACGAGCTGCTTACCGGCGAGCCGGTTCTCATCTTCATGGATGAGGGCTGGAAGCTTCTCCAGGATTCGGTCTTCTCCAACTACATCGTCGACAAGATGAAAACGATCCGCAAGCTCAACGGGATCGTGGGGTTCGGCACACAGTCGGCCGCCGACATTGCCCGTTCGCCGCAATCGCACACGCTGATCGAGCAGTCCGCGACCAATCTGCATTTCCCCAACCCGCGCGCGGATGAGGAAAGCTACATCCGGCGCTTTGGTCTTACCGCCAAGGAATATGCCTTCATTCGCAATACTCCACCCGAGCGACGCACGTTCCTGATCAAGCACGGCAACGACTCCGTCATTGCCAGGCTCGACCTCGCCTCCATGCCGGACCTCGTGCGCGTGATGTCCGGTCGCAAGGAGACGATCGAGCAATGCGCGATACTTCGCGCACAGCTCGGCGACGATCCGAAAAAATGGCTGCCTGCTTTCTGTGGCTGGGAGGTTCCAGCATGATCCGGCGTCTTTCCCTCCTTCTGGTCTTTACGACATCGCCTGCTTTTGCCGATATCCCGACAATCGACAACAGGGTGCTCGACGAGCGCCAGGAGCGTGACCAGAAGACAGGTGAGATCGAGAAGGTCGACGAGGAGCGCAACGTCAGCAATCAGAGCGTCACCTGCTCCATGTACCGGCCGGGCCGAAAGGACGATCCGGTCGCAGCGGCGAATGCCGACCCGGCGATCGCCGGCCTGGTTCGTCGGATCGCGCGCGAGGAAGGTGTCGATGAGAACCAGTTCCTGGCGCTCGTCTACCAGGAGAGCCGCTTCAACCCATGCGCCAAATCTCCAGCGGGGGCGATCGGCCTTGCGCGCCGGGCACCGCGGGCGACCTCGGCGTCGATCCCTACAACATCGAGCAAAACCTTCGCGGCGGCGCGCGCTACTACAAGCAGCAGCTTCGAAAGTACAACGGCAACGTCTCGCTGGCGCTTGCCGCCTACAATGCCGGCGCGGGCAACGTGAACAAATATGGCGGCATCCCGCCGTTCAAGGAGACGCAGGGCTATGTCGCCAACATAACCCAAAAATGGCTGCCGGCCTTCGGCGGTTCCGACAAGTCCGGCATTCCGCTCAACTATGGCGGTGGCGGCGCCTATGCGGGCGCCCGGACCAGCACCATGAACGCCATGGGCCTGACCGCGGCGATCGGGGAGGGGTCCGGCGATGTCTCGTCTTGGCTGACGCAACTGGGCAGTATGGGTTCCGACACGATCCAGGACAGCTGGGATCACAATTCGGGTGCCCGCAACGCCAACATCGAGCTCATCAACCGGCTGATCCTGCTCGGAACGGCGTTCACCGATCTTACAAATTCCAGCAATGTCATGACGCTCGGAAACCTGTCCGGCACGAACCAATCAACCCGCTACGAGACGGGCAACGATGACGACGATCGGCCCGTGGCCGGCTTCTGCGACGAGCGTGAAGGCTTCGTCTGGGATGCCGGCGCGAAGGCATGTGTCCAGCGCATCGACCGCCAAGCGGACCTGCTTCTCGAGACGCAATGATGGAGATCGACATGAAACGCTCATTGGCAATCCTGACTTTGATCGGCGCCGGCATGACGCCAGCGGCAGCCGATATCCCGGTCATCGACAAGACGAACTACGCGGTGGCTCGGGATACGGCCGAAAAGACCGGCAAGATTCTCGATACGAACAAGGAGATCCTCACGACGGTCGAGGACACGCTGAAAGCCGTCACGGGTGACCGCGGCGGCGACGCCGGCCCGCTCAAGGATATCGCGATCGGCAACGGTTTTAGCGTCTCCTCCATGCCGTCCTTCGACAGCATCCTGAAGAGCGGGTTCGCTGATTTTGGCTCTCTCGATCCCAAGGTGGTGGAAGCGGCGACGCTGTTCATCGATGGCTTGCAGCTCGTGCGCTCCCTCTCCGGCAAGGATAACAGCTCGCTGGCCAGCGACAAATCCTATGAGGAGCTCATGAAAACCGTGATGGGCGTCTCGGCTCTGATCACTGGTTCACAAGCTGCCGTCGAAACGCGCCGCTCCGCGCTGGAAACCGCCGGCGGCGACATCGGCAAGGCCGAGGACATCAAGGGCTCGATCGACCAGAACACGCAGCTTCAGGTCCAGACCGGACTGACGCTGAACGAGATGATCGGTGTGCTGAATGCCGGCGTTCAGTCGCTGCACGCCGAGAACCAGCGCAAACTGGCCGACATGTCGAACACCAAAAAGGCGCTGCGGTACGAATGAGAGGGCGGCAGTGCATCTCGAACGCTCTGGTGTTCGCATTGGCCGTTATCGCCAGCGGGTGCGGCACACCGCGCGAGAAGACGGCGCCCTGCAAACGACCGGCCAATCTGTCGAGCTATGCCAGCACGGGGGACGAGTGCGGGCCGATGATCTCCGTCAATGTGGACAGGGCGGCGGCATTGGCGGCTATCCAGGACTTTGTGTCCACCGAAGAGGAGTAGGTCAGGGCAGTGGATGACTTCATTGGGGAACTGCTGGATCGAATCGACGCTTCGGGACAGAACTTCTCCCAAAGTGCCTATGAGGTTCTTGGACAGGACCTGGTGCCCCTGCTTCGCATGCTCTTCATTCTCGCCGTCCTCTTCTACGGCGTGCAGCTCCTTCTGGGAGCATCACGTCTTAGTGTCGCCGAGGTCGTGGGCAGGCAGGCGCGTGTTCTGATTATTTTCCTTTTGGTTTCCTCTTGGTCGAACTTCAACGATCTTGTCTATGACTGGCTGACCACGGTGCCGGAGGCGGCCGGCCGCGCCATCCTGGCGGCATCGGGCACCGGCGTGACCGAACCCACCAATGGGCTGTCGCAAATCTGGAAAACCGCTAACGTCGCCGCTGCGGCATTTTCGGAGCAGGCGGGATATCTCTCCGTTCTGCCAGCTTTGATCGGCATGACCATCATGGTTTTTGCCGGGTTGTTCGTCGCCATCGCGCTGGGCATTCTCGTGCTGGCCAAGGTCGTGCTGTGGGTGCTGCTGGGCACCGCTCCGATCTTTATTGGCTGCTTCTTTTTCGATGCGACCCGTAGCTATGGCATGGGATGGCTGAACCAGTCGTTGCTCTATGCGATCATTCCGCTGTTCGTCTACGTGATCGCCGCATTCCTGATCGCGGCGATGGAGCCGGAACTGACGACGATCGATAGCATTTCCGGCAATCGCGAGCTGAAGCTCAGCGACTTCGCTGCTTTCATCATGTTGTGCATCGCCGGCGCGTTCGTGCTCTTCCAGGTCCAATCCTTGGCGCAAGGCATCGTTGGGGCGTTTGCAACTGCGATCGGTCACGAGTCGCGTCGGCATGCTTATCGCGGCGTCTATCTCGGCCGCGAAGCGATTGGGCAATCGGCACGCCAGACGCAGGCGGCGGTCCATCGCGTCCAGGCCCAACTTCACGCACCACGGCAGGACGGCGCCGGTGCGTCCATGCAGCGCGCGATCACGTCAAACGGAACGCCGAGGCAACCCTGATCGGCGAGACAATGCACGATCTGACACGACAGGAACAGGGCAGGGATGGCCGAAAAATCCGAATCCGCGCTGCGGTCCTATTTCCAGCAAGGCGATATCTGGGAGCAAGAGATCATCAAGCGAGCGAAGCGCTCGGCCCGCGTTGCCTGGTTCTTCTCGATCGTCTTTGCCGGGATCGCCCTGCTCAGCCTGCTTGCCGTGGTGCTGATGCTACCGCTGAAGAGCTTCGAGCCCTATCTCGTCACCGTCGACCAGACCACGGGCTACATCGAGGTGAAGTCTGGGCTGACACGGCCGGCCAATCTCACCGAGCAGCAGGCGATCACTCAGGCCAATGTCGTGCGCTACCTCCGTGCCCGCGAAGGCTACGATCCCTACGCCATCACCGAGAATTTTGGTATCGCGGCGCTTCTTTCCGCGGACGAGGCGGCACGCGAACTGCAGACACTCTACAGCGCGGCCAATGCGCAAAACCCCACAAAAGTCTATGGCCGGCTCAAGCGGGTCCTCGTCGACATCAAATCGGTGACGTTCCCGAACGCCAGCACGGCGATCGTCAGGTTCTCCACCAAGGAACGCAGCGATGCGGAATCGATCGTCCGTCACTGGATCTCCGTCGTGCGCTTCCGCTACACCGACACCCCGGTCCGCAACGAATGGCGCTTCGAGAACCCTCTCGGCTTCCAGGTCTATTCCTATCGCCGCGATCAGGAGACGGTTACGCCCGGAGATACGCAATGAGGGGCCGCTCCTGGGCCGTGATGCTCATGCTGTGCGGTTCTTTCTGGCCGGCATTTGCCGCGCAGACCCCGAAGGGCGGTTCTCTCGATGCGCGGGTGACGAGCGTCACCTATCAGGAAAACAACGTCGTCCAAGTCTTCGCGACCTATGGCATCTCAACGATGATTATCTTCGACGAGGACGAGAAGTTCGAAACGATCTCGCTCGGCGACACGGAAAGCTGGCAGGTCGTCCCGGCCGAGAAGGGCAACATCCTCTTCGTCAAGCCGATCACCAAGGACGTCGTGACGAACATGAACGTCGTCACCGACAAGCGCATCTACTATCTCGAGCTCCACGATTTTGCGCCCGAAGCCGGCCGCAAGGTATTCGGAATCCGCTTCCACTATCCGGAGAAGAACCTCAACGCCGCCTTGCGGCAGGAGGCCGAACAGCGAGCTGCCTGGCCGAACATCTCCGGCATCGACAAAGCCAACGTCAACATCGACTATTCGTTCTCTGGAGACGCCCGGCTGAAGCCGCTGATGGTCTTCGATGACGGCAACAAGACCTTCTTCAAGTTCGACCGCCGCGTCCCGGCGATCTTCGCGGTCAACTCGGATTTCTCCGAAACGCTTCGGAACTTCCGCAGGGAAGGGGAGTACATCGTCGTCGATGGGACGGCGACCCAGTTCACGCTGCGCGACGGCCACCAGTGGATCTGCATCTTTAATCTCAGGAAGCCGGATTTCGCAGCACCCGACGCCGCAATCCTCGGTCCGGTCGAAGATGACAAGGCCAAACGCCGGCGTCGGAGCGGAAACTGATGAAGCGCTCCCCTGAACTCGAGGCCCTTGGTCAGAGCGACGACCCCATCATTGCCGACAATGCCGTTCGTCGGAAGCAACTGGTCGGCGGCGCGGTTCTCGTCCTTCTGGGCCTGGTCGCCGGCTATATCGTTCTTGCCGGTCGGCAACCGCCGGTTCGCGACATGCTCGACGGCGACGAGGAGTTCACGACGACGACGTTCCGTCCTCCATCTTTCGTGCGGGAGGGCGAGCCGAAGCCGGAACCGCCGGCACCGGAGATTGTCCAAATCCCGCCGCCACCGCCGCCACCGCCTCCTGCCGAAGAGCCCGATACGACCGAGTTCGACGTTCCACCACCGCCTGTTCCCGGCGCATCACCGCCTCCGGAAGCTGTCCAAGCGCCGGCCGACGAATTTCCCGAGCGATACCGCTCGAAACTGGTTGTGGTCGACAATGCGTCCACCGGCGAGCAAAACAACTTGACCGGAAACCAAGGGGAGGGGCTGACCGTTGCCGGTGAGGATCGCAGCAGCAAGTTTCTGGCCGCGGCAGCCAGCATTGGGGACCGAAGCGCCAAGGCAAAAAAGATCGAACGCATCGATGCGATTGTTCCTGAGGGAACGCTGATCCCCGGCATCCTCGAGACGGCCATCGTCAGCGATCTGCCGGGCCAGGTGAGGGCAATCGTTTCGCAGGACGTCTACTCCTTCGACGGCCGGCGCATTCTGATTCCAGCCGGCACGCGCCTTATCGGCGAGTATCAGTCTGAGATCACCCGCGGCCAGACGCGGATCTTCGTGGTCTGGACCCGAATGCTGCGTGACGACGGCGTGTCGGTCCGTCTCAACTCGATTGGCGCCGACAGCCTGGGCCGTGCCGGTCTGTCCGGGCGCGTCGACAAGAAGTTCCGCGAGCGCTTTGGGGCGGCCATTCTTCTGTCGATCGTCGGCGCCGGCGCCAGCTACCTGACCGGTTATGGCAGCGAGGCCGCCGCCGGAGACAGCGATGACGCGCAGGACGCGGAGGAGCTCGCCCGTGAGACGCTCGCGCAGACATTCTCCGACATGGCCAACCAGGCATTGGGAGATTCCCTGCGAATTCCGCCAACGATCAGCGTCAGTCAGGGCGAGCGCATTTTCGTCTTCGTTCGCCACGACCTCGATTTTTCCCCCATGTACGAGGATCCTGTCACCGAGGCACTGAGGGAGATCCGTCGTGAACGCGGTCTCAACTGAGCTTGCCTCCGACAATCGGCACTATTTCCTCTATCGGGCGCTCGCTCCTCTGAAGGCGTTCCTCAACGCTCGCGATGTCGTCGAAATCTCGGTCAACCGACCGGGTCAGGTCTATGTCGAGCGTCTCGGCACCCCCCATATGGAACTTCACGAGGTCCCGCTTCTCACGACGGCCGAGATCGTCAATATCGGCGAACGCGTCGCGGCGAGTACAAACCAGTTCGTCAGCCCGGCAAATCCTATCCTCAGTGCCGCACTGCCCACCGGCGAGCGCATTCAGGTCGTCTTGCCACCTGCGGCACCCGATGGCGGCACGCTATCGATCCGCAAGCAGGTCATCAGCAACTTCACCCTGGACGACTATCGTGACCAGGGATCGCTCGATCAGGTGACGGTTGCCGTCGGGGGCTTAAGCGAGACCGATGAAGCCTTGATCGAACAGCTGTCAGCCAAGGACATCTACGGTTTTATTCGAACGGCCATCGTCAATCGCGTGTCCATCCTCATCAGCGGCGGCACGTCGAGCGGCAAGACGACGTTCCTCAATGCCTGCCTCAAATCGGTCGACCCGCATGAGCGGATCATCACGTTGGAGGATACGAGGGAGCTCTTCCCGCCGCAGAGCAACGCGGTGCATCTGCTTGCCTCCCGCGGCGACCAGGGAACCGCCAGCGTGACGATCCAGTCCCTGCTGGAGGCATCGCTACGCATGCGGCCCGACCGGCTTTTTGTCGGGGAGGTCAGGGGATCGGAGGCATTTGCGTTCCTGCGGGCCATCAATACCGGTCACCCAGGCTCAATGTCGACGGTCCACGCCGACACGCCGCTGGGCGCCTATGAGCAGCTTGCCATGATGGTCATGTAGTCGGGTCTGTCGGCCGCCTACCCAAAGGCGGATCTGATCTCCTACATCCAGAGCGTCATCCCGATCGTGATCCAGTTGCGCAGGGAAGGGGGGCGACGCGGCGTCTCCGAAATCTTCTTCGCGCGCGGCCGCACGGATGCGCCATGACCGGGTCGCTGCGCGCCTTCTATCTCGGCTTTTGCCTGACCGTCGCCTTTGCCGTCTGGCTGTTGGCCTATGGTCTGGGTTTGCAGTTGCTATATGGCGATGGTCGGATCCTGCAGGCGACGATCACGACGAATCCGTTTGCACCATTCCAGCAGCTTCTCACCTATGGTGACAGCGGCGTCCTCCGCGTTGTGGCGCTTGGCGCTTTGGTGCCAGCGGCTGTTGTCGCGGGGATCGTCGCGTATGCAGGCCTTCGGCCGAATGCGAGCCCGCTCGGAGACGCCCGATTCCAGACGACAATGACACTCCGACGAGCCGGTTGGTTCAGGAGGAAGGGGAAAATCCTCGGCCGGTTTGGGCGCCAGCTCCTTCGCGTCGACGACGATCGGCACCACCTGATCATCGGGCCTACACGCTCGGGGAAGGGGGCCTGCTACGTCGTCCCGAACGCACTTTCGCATGAAGGCTCGATGATCGTCACCGATTTGAAGGGCGAGGTCTTCCGCAGCACGGCCGGCTATCGCAAGTCGAAAGGCAACCAAGTTTTCCTGTTCGCGCCGGGATCGGAAAGGACGCACCGTTACAACCCGCTCGACTTCATCCGGCCGGATCGCGGCGACCGTACCACGGACATCCAGAACATGGCCGCGATCCTCGTCCCGGAAGTTACCGAATCCGAGAATTCGATCTGGCAGGCCACCGCCCAGCAGGTCATCGCCGGCGCAATCAGCTACATCAACGAAAGCGTCTACTATGAAGGACATCGCACACTCGGCGAGGTCACGTCATTCTTCAACAATGGCGCAAACCTCCAGGCGATGATGACGCTGATCAAGGAGCGAGAACCCTACCTGTCTCGCTTCACGATGGAGAGCTTCAACGCTTACGTCGCTCTATCCGAGCGCGCCGCCGCTTCTGCGCTCCTCGATATCCAGAAAGCCCTTCGGCCATTCCGCAACGAGCGCGTCATGGCAGCGACATCGGTGACCGACATGGACCTGCGCGCTTTGAAGCGCCGTCCAATCTCGATCTATCTGGCTCCCAACGTCACCGACATCACGCTGCTACGGCCGCTGCTCGCATTGTTCGTGCAGCAGGCTCTCGACGTGCTGATGCTCGAGCATGCGGAGCGTTCGATCCCGGTCTACTTCCTGCTCGACGAGTTCCGCCAGTTGAAGAAGATGAGCGAGATTACGACCAAACTGCCTTACGTCGCCGGCTACAACGTCAAGATGGCCTTCGTCATCCAGGACCTGAAGAACCTGGACGAGATCTATGGCGAGACATCCCGGCACTCGCTGATGGGTAATTGCGGCTACCAACTGGTCTTCGGCGCCAACGACCAAGTAACGGCGGAGGCCGTGTCAAAGGGCTTGGGCAAGCGCACCGTGCGCTACAAGACCGAATCCCGCACGATCGAGCTGATGGGTCTTCACCGCCGCACCAAGGTGGAGCAACTGCGGGAGCGCGACCTCATGATGCCACAGGAAGTGCGGCAGATGCCGGGAGACAAGATGGTCATCCTGGCCGAGGGGCAGGCGCCGATTTTCGCCGACAAGCTGCGATTCTTCCGGACAGCGCCGTTCCGGGAGATGGAGAGTTTCTCACAGGCCCATGTGCCGGACGTGCCGGCAACCGAGTTCCTGCCACAGCGGCCGGTTCCGGCGACGACCGTGGCGTATGCTGGTGTAGATGCCGGGACCGCCGACGTTGAAAGCAAAAGGGGCGAACCGGAGAAAGGGATAAAGCCTGTCGGCAAAAATGCATCTGCTGCCTCGGGCGCCGCAGTCAGCGGTCGTGACAGGCAATCCTCAATGCCTGCCGTCAAGAGGAGTTTGACAAGGACGGGCCGTTCGGGCCGCGATGCGCCTCACGGGCTCGACATGGACTTCGCAAGGGCTGCCCTGCGCTTGAAGACGCTTACGACGACCGCGGCCAAATCTGGAAGCCAGTGCGGCAGGTCGAACAGCTGGGCGCGCATATTCGATGAGACCATTCCTGACGAAATGGAGATTGCCGAGGCGGGTGTCGGTTGACAGTCCTGTGCCTGCCCATTGAAAAGCTGACGTAGCCAATATATATTCCGATGCGTCGGAAGAATTAATTGGGAGCGCCTCATGCCCGCAGTTGCGGAAATGCTGAAGGCAACGGAGGCTGCGGTGGTCTCGCGCGTCAGCCTGCGCGACGTCAATCGAGTGATCGACGAACGCATCCTGCCGGATGCCTTCGTTTCGGTGGACAACGGCCGACACGTCCTGGCGGGAGCCTGCTCCTTCATCAGCTTCTATTTCGAAAGTGCCAAGCGCCTGACACCGGAAGAACGACTATTCGCCATTAGGACGTTCGAGCCGAAGCTCGCGCGCGCCAGATCGCTTGCATGGACAGCGTTGTTGAAAGAAGACTGGACCATGCGCGACGACTTCCTCACGATCGACCTCGCGCCATTCCTGAAGAGCGCAAGCGAGCGGCTGTCGGATCTTTCGGCCGCCCGCGAACTCGTCACGACCTCGCAGGACATTCTCGGTGGCACTCCGGTCATTAAGGGCACCCGTGTTCCGGTCTATGATGTCGCGGCATCCGTCAGCGCGGGGCATACCGTCGAGCGCATACTTGAGGCCTATCCCGGCATTGATGCCGGGAAGGTCCGGCTTGCGACAATTTATGCGGACGCGAACCCACCACGCGGGCGGCCTCGTGCAGCCACCGACCTTCCGGAGGGCTCCGTCATCATCCGCGATCACCGCGTCCCGCGTCTCAGGAAGGCGGGATGAAGCTCCTGATCGACGAATGCCTCAGCCCGGAACTGACCAAAATCGCGCATGAGAGGGGTTATGGCGAGGCCAGCCATGTCGTGTGGCTCGGCCTCGCCGGCCTCAAGGACTGGGAACTCAAACCAATTATTCTCAACGGTGACTGGACTTTCGTGACCAAGAACTCCGCTGATTTCCGGGGACCGAAGGACAAGCCCGGCACCAAGGGACAATATGCGGATGTTGCCATCCATGCGGGACTTGTCTGCCTCAATGGCCCGCCTGGCATGGATCTCGATATGCAAGTGGAGCTTTTCGAACAGGCTCTGCGCGAGCTCGATCACGATGGGGATCTTGTCAATCAAGTCCTCGAAGTGACACTTGAGGACGCGGAGACGCTGCGCATTATCCGCTACGCGCTTCCAAAAGAGTGACCGGCTACGGATGCGTAGCCGGTCACTTTATTTTTTAAAATCAATAACTTAGTTCCATAAGCTATGTTATGCGACTTTTTGTTGTAGCAGCTATATAGAGATGCGACACTTGAGCAATTTAGAGATGCGACAGTCCCCGACTTTCACAGCTCTGAAGGCTCGCCAACACGAAGCTGGAAAGGAAGGCTGTCGACTTCACAACGCCGGCGTGGGACCGAGCGTATTGCGGAGCCGCCATCCCTTTGATCACGTTGTCGCAAAACGAGCTCAATCGTCTTGAAGCCATCCAGAAGATCCGCGATCGTCGGCTTACCGTCGTTCGGGCAGCTGAGGTTCTGAACCTCAGTCGAAGTCAGGTGCATCGGCTCTTGCGGGCCTATGATCAGAATGGTTCGAGCGCTCTGACTTCGAAGAGACGCAACCGACCAAGCAACCGGCGACACGCTGAGGAGTTCCGCAATGCCGTGCTGGACCTGGTGCGTGATTACTACAGGGATTTCGGGCCGACCCTCGCAACAGAGAAGCTACTCGAACGACATCAGATCGCGGTCAGCAAAGAGACGCTACGCCAATGGATGACGGAAGCCGGCATCTGGACGTCGCGTCGGGAGCGTAAGAAGCAACTGCATCAGCCGCGCGGCCGGCGCGATTGCTTCGGCGAGTTGGTACAGATCGACGGCTCGCATCATTGGTGGTTCGAGAACCGCGGCCCCAAATGCGCCCTGCTCGTCTATATCGACGACGCCACCGGCAAGCTGCTGCATCTGCGCTTCGCCGGTTCCGAGAACACGTTCGACTATCTAATCGCCACAAAGATGTATTTGCAGGAATGGGGCAAACCGATTTCGTTCTACAGCGACAAGCATGGGGTTTTTCGCACGACGCATGGATCCGAGAAGGATCGAACGACCGGCCTGACGCAGTTCGGTCGAGCGTTATACGAACTGAACATCGATATCATCTGCGCCAACAGTCCTCAGGCCAAAGGCCGTGTCGAACGGGCCAATCAGACGCTACAGGACCGACTTGTGAAGGAACTGCGTCTGCGCGGTATCAGCACGATCGAGGCGGCCAATGCCTATGCGGCCGAATTTGCCGCCGATTTCAACGCCCGCTTCGGCAAGGAGCCACGTAATCCGAAGGACGTGCACCGCCCCCTTGCAGACCATGAGAACCTGGACGGCGCCATGTGCCGCAAAGAGTTCCGCACGCTGTCGCAGGCCCTAACGCTACGCTATGACAAGGTGCTGTTCATCCTCGAGCCGAGCGTCTTTGCGAAGAGTCTGGCGGGCAAGAAGGTCGTCGTCTGCGACTATCCTGACGGTCGGCTTGAGATCATGGAAGGCAGCACCTCCCTGCCCTACAAGACATTCGACAAGCTGCGCTCAGTCCACAGATCAGAGGTCGTCGAGAACAAGCGCCTTGATGAGGCTCTTTTGATGGTGGCCGAGATGCAGGCCGGCCGCGACCTTCAGCGCAGCCAGCACGGGCCGCGCCGCACGGGCCAGGCGAACCATATGTTCGGCATTCCTGACGGTAGCGAGAGCAACGGTTATGTTAAGCGCGGCAGGAAGCCTGGCAGGCGGACGGATTTTATAAACGATCCTGCTGTCATCGCACGGCGGGAGCAGGCGCTGGCGAGGCTGGCTGCTGCCGAGTGAAGCGGCTTTCAAAGCTAGAGCCCAGAGAAGTTCGACTGGATCGCCCCCGATCGGGCTGAGCAACCCCGACCAGCGGCGCCCGATCGGGCGCTCACGTTAGCGCCAGGAAGGTGGGTTCGCCGTCGATGCGACATTTCTACTTTGCAGAGATTGGACCGCCCTGCCCGACCAATGTCGCATTTCTAACTTGCTAAGCCTGTCGCTTCAGTAACTTGCCAGAACAAGGGTTGCTGCATACTGCGGCCTACCATCTCCGGTAAATAAATCTGTGGCTGCGGTTCGCGAACCCAACATGGCGCGATGCCATCACAGGCGACGGTGCTCTTGCATTCTCGGCAATTTGCCTTAGATGTGATAGGCAGATTGCCGGAGATCGAATATGGCCACGTCAACCGCCGTCATTGAAAATGTCGTCCGCAAACTCGGTGGGGCGCCTATCCTGGGCACCGATATCCGCTCGCAGGCCGATCTCGCGATGGCTGTCCAGCGTCGATTGCCGCTGGCTTCGCTGAAAGGGCTCTCGTCGGCAGGACTGAGCGAGCAGGAGATCGAGCGGTTCGTCATCCCGCAGCGGACGAGGCGTCATCGCGCCGAAAAGAACCAGCCGCTCACAATTGAAGAATCCGACCGTGCCGTTCGCCTGGCGCGGATCCAGTCGCTTGCCGAAGGGACCTTCGCCGACGCCGCCAAGGCCAATCTCTGGCTGCGCAAGCAGCTTGCGGAACTCGGTGGAGAGATGCCGCTTAGCGTCGCGCAGACCGAAGCCGGCGCGCGCGTGATCGAGACGATTCTTGGCAAGATCGCCTGGGGCGCCGCCGCTTGATGCGGCTCTGGCGGCTTTCGGGCGACGAGTTTGCTCGCGTTTTCGACGGTGGTTACGGATTGCGCTTCGACGGCCGGTGGAACACGGTCGGCCATGCGACGACTTATGTCTCCACGTCGCCGTCGCTGTGCGTCCTCGAGAAGTTGGTGCATGTAGAAGATCCGAATTTGCTTCCTGCGCTCGACATGGTCGAATACGAGGTGCCGGATACCGCGCCGGTCATGCGGCTGACGCTGGACGACCTGCCGGGTGACTGGCGCAGGTGGGAATCAGAAACGCAGCGGATCGGCGACCAATGGCTCTCCAGCCTCGAAGCCGCTGTGCTCTTCGTCCCGTCTGCGATCGTACCCTTGCCCGACAGCCCCGATGAGAATGCGATCATCAACCATCGCCATCCGGCGGCCTTGACAATACAGATCGCAAGGTCGCAGCCCTTCGATCTGGACATTCGACTGTTCTAGTGGACCCGATACTCGACTAGGGGCACACGTGGCGGCACCGCTGCACTAGGTCGCTCCGCAGGGCTGCCTGCGTCCATTTCTTTACGCGGACGCCGTCACACCTGCCGGCATCATCGAAAACCGCGGCCGCCGCTGCGCGCGAGCCCGGTGGATTTCCTGTAAGCACTCATTATACTGCGTCGCTGTTTACTGCGCACTATGTTCCGTCTCAGTTATGAAGCTGAGGACGGTGGTAGCGCAAAACCTGCGACGGATGCGCTACGGCAAAGGCATGTCGCAGGAGGAATTGGCCGCACAAGCCGGCCTGTATCGAACCTATGTCGGCCATCAGGAGCGTGAAGTCCATTCTCTCACCGTCGACATGCTGGAGAAGTTGGCAGAGATCCTCGACGTTGCCCCGACCGACTTCTTCATCGATCCGCCACCGCCGATCCCAGACCGTCCCGCGAGAAAGCGAAGACGGCCGTGATCCCGTGGACGTTGTCCTGGGGCACCGTCTGTTCACCCGACGCCAGTCGCTCGGCATGAGCCAGCGGAAGCTGGGGGAGCTCCTCGGCGTCAGCTTTCAGCAGATTCAAAAATATAAGCGTGGGACGAACCGGATTGCCGTGACCACATTGGTGCGTGCTGCCACGGCACTGAACGCACGCATGTCGTTCTTCTTCGAGGGCCTCGGCCCTGAGGTCAAGAAATCCGTGCAACCCCTGTTACATGGAGGCGATATCTTGGTTGCGCAGGCGCTGGCAAGAATTGAGGATAGCAAGGTCCGCGCAGCGTTTCGAACCCTCATTCGGGCATTGGCACAGGAGTGACTATCGGGCGGCCGGCGTTCGCGACCTCTCCCGGCTATGCCTGCGAGATTGCCCAGCCCGATGCGTCGATCGTGATGACGTCGCTTGCCGCGTAGCGATTGTTGGTGAGAGCCATGCGGGTCACGCTTTTCCCGTGCTCGACCTTCTGCCAGTAGCCAGCGCGAGGACGTGCTATTTCCGCACCGTCACAGGCCCTGGCGATGTGTTGGTCGCGCACACCGGACTGCCGGGCAATCTCCGTTATGGGGCATCGACCAGACCAGATCGTGCAATTGCTCGCGGGTCATTTTCATCGACTGTCCCTCAGACGCTCCCCGTGCCTGATCTAGCCCAACACGAGCTCTCTGATGGGAGCCATCCAACGATCGGCCCTATGGTAGAGATCGACAATCCACGCTTCGACTTTACCAAGCTGGGGACCGAGATAGATGAGGGGAGCTATCACCAGAAAGGCAAGCAAGAGCCAGGTCCCTGGCCAGCCGCTATCTTTTTCCGACAAATCCTCCGGAGGAGGACCGTACTTGTATGCCCAGTTGTCATTCTTCATGACCGACTCCTACCTCTCGCGATCGTCGCGATCGCGGTCTTGTCGCTCATCGAGTTCCAGTTCGATCTGACGAAGACGCGGTACATGCTGCTGCGGTGGATCCGATCTGGCAAGTTCCGCGTCGAGGGCCGGCTTCCGTTCGGCGGAGCGGTCATCGGGATGCCGGGTTCGTTGCTCGGACGGCATAGTCGCCTGCTGTTCGATGATCTGGTCATCGTGCTCGGGCGTCGAACGACCCTCCCGACCCGGATCGCGATGCTGCTCGGATTCGGCAGCACCCTGGAAACCAACTGGTGCGCCATCGGTCCGGCGATTTGCGCCCGGATCGAATGAAGGAGCTTCCTGATCGCCGTCCTGGCCCCTGTCGCTTGGCGCTTGCTCTGCGCGTCGTAGCTCGACTTGATCGATCGTAAGCCGCAGCTCCTGATCCGATTTCGCGGCCTCGCGCATATACTGGTTGTCGCCATCGATCGCCATTTCGGCAGCCCTGTTGATTTCCCGCTCGAAACCTGCCCGGTAGCTCGCTGTGAAGGACTGCGGCAGCTCGCCCGCTTCGATCCGCTCAAGCCCATCGCGATAGTGACTGACCTGAACGAGAACCTCGTTCGCTGTTTCGACCGCCTCCAGTCCGAACCGCGCCACGGCTGCATTCCACTGCGCATTGGCGTCTTCAAACCGATCGTCAACGGAGCCGCGCGGTTCCTGCCCGCCCTCGCGGTCGACCTGGCGTTCGGTGAGCTCGAGATACTCCCGGCGGATATCGACCACCTCGCGCGCTGCCGCGGCGATCTCGTCGAAGTCGGCACGATCGGTATCGTCGAGGGTCTGCTCCACGGACGAAAGGACCGCTTCAACACGATTCTCGTAAGCCTCGAACTCCGGACGCGTCATCACTCGCATCTGTCCATCCTCACCGTTTACGAACTCGGTCAATGCTATCATATTGGTTATGTTTTTGACAGGTTCGTTTGCGTTTCGTACGAAAACACGCTCATTTTGAATGTCACCCGTTGTTGCTTCCAAGCGACCACTCTGAAGCATTGCAAACGCGCCCTCGCGCGTGCCGCCCGCCTCACTGGCAAGATCTCTCCAGGCCTCGGCCGCTGCCGCCGCGTACTGCCGGCTGCGGTCCGTGGTTGCGAGGTTGATGTCGTTCGCGCGCTTGGCCCGATAGCGGCCATGAGCGGCTGAGCTGGTCCCTTCGTGCTCGGTGCGGCCACGATAGCTGACCGGCCGTACCTGGTTGCGCGTGTACGCCGGTGCGCTGGCAAACTCGCGACGGTCGGTCAGCTCCATGTCGATGCCCTGCTCGCGCGCCTTTTCGGCCATCACGGAACGCCAGTCCCGGAACATCTGCGGGCTGGTGACGATCCTGTCGCCGGTCTCCGAGCGCATCGTGACGATCGCATGGGCATGAATGTGCGGCCGCTTGCCGCCCTCGGCCGCTTCCTTTGGATCGAGCGCCGGATCGTGAACGGCAAACACGTAGCGATGTCCGGCGAACTGTTCGCCGAGGAATTCTCGCACAGCAGCTTCGAAGGCCGCCCCATCCGTTCCGGCTCTCGCCGAGACAATCAGGTGCATGACGTCCCTGCCCTTGCGGCTGTGCAATTCCTTGCGCCATTCCTTCTGGACGAGATCGCCGGCTTGTGTGGCGTCCCGATCAGCTTGCCAGTGTCGTCGCGGACCCCTCCCTCCGCTCCAGCAATTATCTCGCGAACACGTGCCGTGCCCCATTCCACCCCATTGCCATAACAGTGAAACCGGAAGCGCGCCTCGACATCCTGCCCGGCATCGGAACCATCAAAGCGCTCCTGAATGATCTCCGCGGCTTTGCGGTCGCCGGTCAGTCGCTCACCCTCCTTATCGCGCAAGACGACGACACCGGAGACATCAAGCTCGTCCGGAGATCTCGCCCGCGCGGTGTAGACGAAGCGTCGCTCGCCAAATCCCGACAACAGGATTTCGCGCAGCTGGTCGTCCTGGTCGACGTCATCGCGGAGTGATGCCGTATCGACCGAGACGTGGAACGCAGCCATGTCCCGGCTGGCGGCGCGATTGTCGAAGAGATGCTCCCACTCTGCCCGCTGTTCGGCGAGCGCATCCTTGCCGAGCACACGCTCGCCGCGCTCATTCTCGACCGCGAGTTCCCCGCCGCGGGAGGTATAGCTCATCATCGCCCCGGCGCGCGCGCCGCCACCATAGGAGGCCAACTTGACCACGGCCGGTTGACCGCCGCGCGCCAGCGCGCCAAAGCGCGTACGCATCGAGCGGCCGGCCGCTCCCACGCCACCCCCCGACCACTGCGCGCCGTTTCCACCCTGCCGCCGCCGCGCTCGGCCGAAGCCGCCCAGCCCCTCATCGCCGATCCGCGCCGCCCCTCCCCTTCGCGGCTCTTCCCAGTCACTCTTTGCGGTTTGGCCGAGCTGCATCTCGTGCATCAGCATGGCGCGTCGGCGCTCCCATTCCCGCTCGAAGGCACCGGGGAAAAACTCCATCAGGCGCCCTCCCCGCGTCGGGCTGCAGCTGAGCGCCGAGTCATTTCTGCGAGCTCGGCAGCGAGCGTGGTCGCAACGCTGTGCGCATCCCTTATGCTCCCTGCGAAGTCGCCCTCGCTCGGTACTAAGCCGGTGTTGATGGCTCGGGCGATCTGATTGAGATTGCCGCCGATGGCCCGCATGCCGTCGGCAAGCAGGGCGAGCACCAGTCGATCCCCCTCCCCGAGAAACGGTCGCACGCCAGCGCCCTCCATCGACAGCGACCGGACAAAGGCCGAAACGGTCATCCCCGCAGCGCGCGCGGCCGCCTCCAGCGCATCGTACTCGGCGGAAGAGAAGCGAATATGCGCCACCCTGTCCTTCCGTTTCGACGCTTCGGGAATGCTGCGAACCGTCACCAGCCACACCTCTGATCGTCGTTGTTGCGGCCGCAGGCCGCGGATCGAGGGCCTGTCCCTCGATCGTCAGGAAAAACGTATCACGTTTTTCCGTATCCTGCCGACACTAATGGTAGAGATTTATTCCGCTTTTGCGGTTATGCGCATGTTTTCGATATCAATATGATTGTGTTTTTCCATGTTCGTGTGCTTCTATATCGATGTGAATCCACGTGCACACGATCATGGATTCATGTGTGAGTAGAAACACATTTTCATGGGAGATGAGCCGATGACCGTCGTGATCGCCGCCATCAACGGCAAGGGAGGCGCTGGGAAGACGACCGCGCTGATGAACATCGCCGGTGAATATGCCCTGCGGGGCGGACGGGTCGCCATGATCGATATGGATGCCCGCAACAACCTCATGAAGTGGTGGTCGGATTGCCAGGAGAAGGACAGCCAGCCCGAGGGCATCGAAGCCTATAGCCACAAGACGGCACGAGGGCTGGAGCGATGGATGGAGGACAATGCCGGTGCATTCGATCATGTCTTGATCGACACACCAGGCGAGGACACATCGATAGTCGACCCGGTGATTGCAGCTGCCGATCTTGTGATCTCGCCGATCCAGCCATCAAAACGCGAAGTGCTCGGCGCCATCGACAGTTTCGAGAATGTGCTGCGCGTCAATCAGGCGCGGGGAAAGACCTGCCGGCACGGCGTCCTGCGGACCCGGATCACGGTGACGGTCCGGCACACTGAACTCTACCGAAAGATCAGGCCGATCATCGAGGACACGGTCGGAACCTACCTGTTTCGCACCGAGGTGTTCGAGCGCAATGTCTATAAGGACATCCACAACGGGATCGGCACGCTTCAGATGCAGGAGGTGACGGAGGCGATCGCCAAAGCGCGGCTTGAGACGCAGGCGCTGGTTGCGGAAGTCGACGAACTGCTCGCGAACGAGGCGGTGTCGGGACGCGCGGCATGAGCGGGAAGGAGAGCCTGTCGCTGGACGAATTCGCCACCGCGCCGCGCCGTCAGCGTCAAGCTGCAAGTTTGACCGCGGATCACGCCGGGGATGCAAGCCTCGCTACTCCGCAGAGTGCGCCGGCATCGGTAGCGATAGAGGATAGGGGGAAAGGCGCGGCATCCACCGAGGCGAGCAAGGCCCTGCGGCAGATGAAGCGGGAGCGGATGAAAGGCTCGAGCCACCTCGTGAATGTCAATCTGGATCGCGACATGAAGCGACGGCTGAAGCTGGCCTCCTTCAACATGGAAACGTCCATGCAGGCCCTCATGGAGAAGGCCATTCGACAGTATCTGGACGCCAATGGATTCTGAAAGAAGGCCCGCCTCGTTTGGAGTACGCCTTGAGTCGAGTTGATGTCGTGTCGGTATCCCTGCTAGGAACACTGTCGATTTGGCTCTAAATTTTGGGGTTTGGAGCCAGCATAGGAATTTTCCCGTCTCTTTTGGCGGGGTTGGGGCAGCAAGCGATACAAGCGAGCCAGGCAATGGCCATCAAGGACGTACAGGCTTACATCGACAGGCATGGGCTTGTCGAAACGGAGGATTCTGAAGTCGACAAGCCGATCTGGCGCAAGCCGGGATTTGGCGGTGTTCGCGGTCTTCTCGAAATCGAGGAGGAGCTGAGCCGCTTCCTGCGCGAACGGCGAGATGCGCAAAACCTGAACCGCGAGCAGGTCGGCATGATGGTTGGCCTGCATCAAGAGATTTACGCACGACATGAGCGCGCCGGGGCCAAGCTCAGGGTGGCGCGGCTGCTGCATCTGGCCGAATTGCTCGATTTCTCGCCGATCGAGGCGATTTACGCAGCTGAACCGCAGTTCTTCGGCGAGACCGAGCAGGAGGCGGAGACCAGGTACAAGCTGGTTATGCGCATGCTGGACCTCCCGGCGGCGACTGCACAGAACCTGCTCAGACTGGTCGAGGAACTGTCGCCCGACACCGGGGCGGAGAACGCTGCGAATCCGCCGGACACGAAGCGTCGGGGCTGACGGGACGCGGAACAGACCCTATCGACCGCAAGACGCGTGCGACATGTCACGCCGTCTTCTGATTTGGAGAAAATAGAAGATCGAGGCGGCTTGCGCCGCATCGATCTTGGCCTCATGAGCGGCCGGGCACTGCGAAAACCTCGTCCCGATTGGCCCCGGTGCTTTCCCACCACGCCGCCTCGGCTTCAGCCTCGCTGTAGTAGACGTTCTCGACGCTGAACCGTACACCGCTGATGTCCTCGATCTCGGCGATGATTTTTGCGAGACCGCAGAGCTTGTCCGCTGGCACCGGCACCACGATCGGAATGTCGCTGTCTCGACGATGCCATTCCCCGGTGTTGAAATCGAAATATTCGTTCGTGAGATCGTCGACCAGATACTCGTCCAGCAGCGCAACCGGCTCAATCAGCCACGTTTCATACCAGGCGGTCTGGTAGTGGCGCAGATCGTAGAAGGCATCCTCTTCGTCCTCGGTGCCGCGCGATGCGACACGTGCCCGGTCCGCCGCGAGGATATTGCGTTGCGCTTGGATCATCTCGGCGAGCTTTGCTGCCAGCCTGTCGTGGACGGCGCGAGCCCGTTCGGTATCACAACCAAGGCGGTTGGCGAGGACTAGGATGCGCAAACCCGACAGCTGCGCGATAAGCATGAGAGTGTTGTGTGCCATGTCATGGTCTCCTTCATCTTGATGACGGAGGCCCGCGACGGGCAAGTCGAGCATCGGGTCAAGGAGCGCGGAGCGACCGCCGGAGGCGGCAAGCGGAGGAGCCGATTTTTTGTCGGCGCCCTTCTTCAGGGCGGCGGCAAAAAATTGGAGGGGCCGCGCGGTCCTTGAGGCGATGGGAGCGGACAGTACACTGGGACGTCAGAGAGATAGAGACCCGCATCCCCCTAGGGGATGCGTCCATATCCGGCGACCAGCCGGCGGGGTGCGCGAGGGGTTGCCCCCTCGTGGCATCCGGGGCCGGTCGATCCGGTCCCGGATGCCACGCGAGATGGGGGCGTTACCCGAATGGGCGGAGACCGCTTCCGGGCTCCGTGAGCGAAGCGAATAGCACCCGGTCGGCCGCAGGCCGGCTCGCCCTGATATCGCGCTGCCGACCGATGCATCAAATGCTTGAATCGATCCGGTCGAACCGATTCACAGAACTCGTTGGACAGCATGCACCACGCGCGCGACATTGCCGTCATGCAGAACGAAGATGTGATCCATCTCCATCGTATCGATCCCGCCCGAAACATGGCCAGGTTCTATCGGCTGTCATCAGCACCGAGCCTGTTCGGCGACATCTGTGTCGTACGCGAATGGGGACGGATTGGCCGGCCGGGTCGGATGCGCATCGACCTCTATGAGAAGGTCCAGGAGGCCGCTGCCGCGCAGCATGTGTTGGAACGGGCGAAACGGCGGCGCGGCTATCGGGACGTGCACGCGGTGGGATGACGTTCGAGGGTGGCGCTCAAGCTGGCGAAAAAAGGGCCCACGCCGGAGGTTGTCCGGCGCGGGCCTCTTTTTCTTGCTTGCGGCTACTTCGACTGCAGGTGTCGCAGCAATGCGGCGAGCGGACCGTCATGCGGCGGCCGGTCGGCCTCCGTTGCGAAGTGTGCGGCCAGTGAACCGGAGCTCTCGACCGGGAGCGGCATGAAGTCAAAACCCTTGGCGAGCGCCGCAACATGGAGCGCGTCGAGCGTTTCGTATTCGCGGTCGCTGGTGCCGAGCCACAGAGCGAGATCGTCGTCGGTCTCGTCCGGGAACGCCTGCAGGAAGAAGGTGCGCAGTGGCGGATCGTAGCCGATGACGGCGTCCGGATCGAAGCGCTCGTCGCCGGTGGCGGTAACGGTGATGGTGTAGCGGCTCATCGAAGCCTCCTGATCGTGGGGAACGAAAAGAGAGCCGGCCCCTCGCGGGGCCGGCTCGCTGCGGTTCACTGCGGGTTGTTCCAGAGGATCACCTTCTTGTTCTCGTCGCCGCCAGGGGCGGGAGCGAGGTTGCCGAAGATCACGCCGATCTCGGGGGCTTCCAGCTTGACCGAGAGGTATTCCTCGCCCGAACGCTGGGAGATGCGATGCCACCCGGCTCCGATCTCGAAGCCCGTGCGCTTGTTGACGATGCGGTAGTCGGGAGCATCCTCGCGGGTCTTGTTGGCGTTCGGGATCAGGGTGATCGGGGCGTTGACCCGCAGCGTGGCGAACACGCCTTCCATCGAGCCGTCGGCCTTGGCGGTGAGGTTTGCGATCGTGGTGGCCATGGTAGTTCTCCTTCGGTTGCATCGGGACCATTCCCGATGGCGCCAAAGGAGGGGGCCGTCCTGCTGCGGTCACTCGGCAACAAATTCTGGAAAATTCTATTTGCCGAAGCCGGCGGGCCGCACTTTCGAAGGGCCCCGCTTGCGGGAAGGAAAGTGCCCTGGCCCGCAACAAGAAACCGAAATCGAATTTTCCTGAATTTTTGCCGAGCGTACCCCCAACGGGGGTTGATCGCAAAAGCAGGCGGTCCACTACAAAGGCGACATAACCACGGGAATGGTCCGGATGTGAACGAAGGCGATGCCTCCGGCCACCATCGCCGATCCTTCACGCCAGGCGCAGCGGTCGCGGTCAAGCGTTCGCCTCGCCTGCGGCTCTGCCCTTCCATCACCTTGCCGCACCCGACGCCCGACCCGCCTAGGAGTTCCCTGCCCCGTCTTCCGTCACCCGCCGGTTTCGCGGGTGGAGCCGGCTGGTGATGCTCAATACCAACATGGGGCGAGGGATTCGCCGGCCAAGCGTGCAGCCGAGATGGCACTCCGTGATCCGCAACCGCCCTGCCCTTGGCGCGACGGACAGGTGGGATATCCCTGAGCAATGTCTGCGGATCGCACGGGTTGGCCTCGTCTGGGGCCGGCTTCGAAGCAACCTCGCAGATGATCGCCGCGGCGGCATAGGCGCCCGGCTCCGGCCGCTCGCTAAGGCGGTCACGACGGCTCCCCACGATCAGGCTTCCAGGGCAGGGTGTTCATCCGCCGTCAAGCGGGCTTCGACGTGGTGGCGAACATCCGGGCCGGCATGGTGGAGCATGGCGCGCCAGTCCGCGACGGTATGGACGGTTCCTACCGTGCCGCGCATCGTGTCGTATACGACGCAGGGACTGCCGATGATGGCCAGGCGCAGCACGTTGAGGCAGGTGCCGGGCGAAATGCCGTCCCACACCATCAGGCCGAAATCGGCGCGGTTAGCCATCTCGCGGTCTTTTTCGGCGTGGACCGCAAAACCCTTCGCGCCGGCCGGCGGCGGAATGTGGTAGGCAGCCCAGTCCCCGAGATTGTTGCGGGGTTCGGCCCGGGCATGGAAGACGCCGACATGCTCATAGTTGTAGCCTGCCAGCAGTCCCTGCATCTCGGCGTCCGCGCCGGGTGCATCGCCGATCAGCACGCCATGCTCGGCCGCGACGATCGCGCCGATCCGTTCGATTGCGGG
The DNA here is from genome assembly GCF_040081985.1 of Mesorhizobium yinganensis. Lineage (NCBI taxonomy): Bacteria > Pseudomonadati > Pseudomonadota > Alphaproteobacteria > Hyphomicrobiales > Phyllobacteriaceae > Mesorhizobium > Mesorhizobium yinganensis. The sequence continues at coordinate 29,246 of NZ_JBEBMH010000038.1, forward strand.
GACGGGCAGTTCGAAGATGTCGCGTGAGCCGCCAAAGAATATCATCGTCATGGTCGCTCTCCTTTCTAAGCGCAGCTGCCCCGTCCCAGCCTTCCTCTCCCCCTCTCCCGCGCGGGTGCAGTTCACACGGTTAGTTTCGTGCTTGGCGTGGCGGCTATCCGGCGTCGCGCGCGGGCGAACCCGACCGCACGCGGCCGGGTTGGGTGACGCGAACAAGAGGAAACCGGCGCTCACGCGCCGGCCCCCGTGAACCGCCAGACCGGGATGCCGAGGCGGCGGGCCTTGTCGGCCAGGTTCTCGGTGATGCCGGAGCCGGGGAAGACGATTAAGCCGTAGGGCATGACCGACAGCAGCTGGTCGTTGCGGCGGAACGGCGCGGCTTTTGCGTGGCGGTTCCAGTCGGGCTTGAAGGCGATCTGCGTGACCTTGCGGTTTTCGGCCCAGCAGGCGGCGATGCGTTCGGCGCCGCGCGGGCTGCCGCCATGCAGCAGCACCATGTCAGCGTGCTTCTCGCGGGCCTTGTCGAGCGCATCCCAGATCCGGTCGTGATCGTTGCAGTCGAGGCCGCCGGCGAAGGCGATCTTGGTGCCCGCCGGCACAAGCACCGCCGTCTCGGCGCGGCGGCGGGCGGCGAGGAAATCTCGGCTGTCGATCACCGCCGCGGTCATCGACTGATGGCTGACCTTGGAGCCGGTGCGCGGGCGCCATGCCGAACCGGTCTGCGCCTCGTAGAGGTCGGCGGCCTCGTCGCGCATGATTTCGAGGACATTTCGGCGCTCGATATAGGTGATGCCTTCGGCGGTGAGCCGTTCCAGTTCGACGGATTTCACCTCGGAGCCGTCCTGCTCGTTCTGGCTGGACCGCTGTGCCTCCTCATTGCGGTCGAGGCTGCGAGCGATGCGCTCGGCGGCCCGGTGAAAAACGTTGGTGAAGGACCAGAGCAGGTCGTCGAGGTCGGGTTCGAGCCTGGTGTCGCCGAGCATGCCGGCGAAGGTCTCGACGATCCCGGCGAGGCCGGCCCGGATCACCTCGTCGTCGGGCAGCGGGCGGGGATCGGGCTCGTCCTGATGCGGACGGTGGCCGTACATCTGCAGTTCGAGGATGACGCGATCGGTCGGCGAGGAGGCGTGGTAGGGCTCGTAGGTGTCGTCGAAAGGAAGCTCGTAGGTCATGGCTGTCTCCGTCGGTTGTGGCCGCGCCCATCGCGGCCTGACAGCGAATCCCGGCCGCGCCGCGGGCGCGGCCGCACCGAAGGCCGGAGCGGAGCGGAGGACGGCGCAGCCGTTGCGGCCGTGACCGGGGGGTGGCAGGGATCGCCTCTCAGGCAGGCCGCGGGCGCGGCCTTTCCGACGGACTGCCGCCATGCCTGCGAGATTTTCTGTGACGCCGCCCCTGCCCGCCTGCCGGCCACTTGCCGACCCTTGGGCCGTTCATCCGGACGGAGGCAAGAGCCCGGCATCGTCCGGGAGCAGCTGATCGCTGAGCCACACGGCGAGAGAAACGGGGCCGAGGTGGCGGAGATCGTCGTTGAAGTCGCCGAGCTGCGGGCGTAGCACCATGGCGAGAATGCCGGCCTCGCCGGCGCGCTGGCTGAGGCGTTCGATGCCATGCCGTCCGGCGGCGTCCGCATCGGCGGCAATGTACAGGCGCTGACATCCGGGCGGGAAGGTCAGGCCGGAGAGGTGATTGGCCGAGGTTGCAGCGGCGACCGGCAGGGCCGGCATCACGGTGTGGAGCGCGGCCATCGTCTCGAAACCTTCACCGGCCGCCATGACCGGAACTGAAGAGCCGGGCTCGAGGCCTAGCCAGATGGCGTTGCCGAGGAGATTTCCGAGCGAGCGCCGCGGATCGGAAAGCTGCGCCTTGCCGGCGCCGTTCGGGTCCAGCCACGTGCGTTGCAGGCCCGTGATGCGTCCGTCGAGCGAAGTAACGGCCGCGACCAACGCCGGCAGGGTCTGCGTCTCGCCGGTGACAAGATCGCGGTAGTAGCAGCCGGGGTGGAAGCGCAGGTTGCGCTCGCGCGCGGTCAAGAGGATGCCGCGACCAGCAAGATAGCGTTCGGCCAGAGTGCCGGCGATAGTCTGAGACATGGCGAAAAGGCGACGCGCGGCGTCGGGGGAGCCGCGTGCCGCGGCAGGCTGCTGCGTGCGAGGTTCCTGCGGCTGTGGCCGCGGCATGGCCAGGAACCGTCGTGCTTCATCGGCAACATCGCGGAACTCGATCAGCCCGCAGCTTTCGCGGATGACATCGAGCAGATCGCCGAATTCTGACGTCGCCTCGTCCACCCATTTGCCAGCTGAGCCCTTGGCATTGGCCTTCAGGCGCACATGCATGGAGCGGCCGCGCGTGTTGCGGACATCGCCGACGATCCAGTGATTGCCGGAGCGATTGCCGTTGGAGAGATATTCGCGGCACACCGCCTCGGCGTGATCGCCAAGGCGGCGTGCCAGCTCGGAAGCCGAGCTGGTCATGGTCGCCTCCTATCAAGCCGCCGCCGTGCGGTCGCTGACGCCGACGAGGGTGTGGCGATCGAGAAGCGAGGCAAGCATGGCGGAGCCCTGCCCGGCCGTCGGAATGAACAGCCGAAGCTTCCAGGAGATGATTTCGGAGATCAGGCCCAGCGCCTTGAGGCGCGGCACCATCGCGTCGGTAAAGCCGATCAGCTCGACGCGCCAGTCGTTCATGATGCGGCTACGGCGCACGACCAGACCATCGGCGAGCTGCAAGCCAATCCGTCCGTCGACCAGCCCGGTCCAGGCGTCCTCCGGCGCCAGCGTCGGCACATAGTCGATGCCGAGATTGCGCAACATGGTCGCGACCAGCGTCGGCGCGAAGTGGCGGCCGATAATGCGCTCGCCGGCATCGGTCTGGATCCGATAGACCTGGCAATCATGGTCCGGCAGTCGTCGCCAGATCGGCAGCAGCAGCCCGGTGACGATGTGGAAGGTGCTGATCGTGAATTCGGGCACGGCGACGACTTCTGCCTGCCAGAGTTCGCAGAACAGTTTGCGGTCGGCCGGCTGCCAATGGGTCTCGGCCAGCGCATCGAGGCCGAAACGCAGCTCGTCGGTCGGCCGCAGCAGCCGTACGCGGTGCTCTATCGCGCCGTCGTCGAGCATAAGGCTGGCGGTCGGCAGCTGGATCGCCGCGCGGTTCGACCGCGTGTTGACCAGCAGAACCGACTGCGGCTCGGCGCGCACGATCGCCAGTGCATCGGGCAGGCCGAGCGGCCGAATGCGGTCCTTGCGTGCAACAGTCAGCACATGCGACTGCGCGCCGGAAACCGGATGCGTATAGATGGTCCGGCGGTCGGTGACCGTGATGCTTTCCGCAGTGATCGTCTCAACGCCCTTGTCATAGTTGCCGGCTGCGATGGCGCCCTCGACTTTGGCCGCCATCAGCTGCTCGAACACTTCAAACAGCAGATTCTGGGTTTCGCTGCGCAGCGCCAACAGCCGGTTGAGCCAGGTGGTGATCGGCGGCAACTCGTCGCGCAACCCGCCTTCGTCGGTGGTCAAGGACAGGCCGGTGACCGCTTCGAAGGTCGTCAGCGAGCAGCCCTCGATCTTGCCCTGGTGCAGCAGGTAATAAAACTGCCGGAGCGCCACGCGGGCATAGGGGCTTTCCAGATTGTCCTCGGACCGGAACAGCCCTGCTCCGCCTGTCTGGCGCTGGCCGCGCGTGATCGCACCCAGCGTGTCGAGCCGTCGTGCAATGGTCGACAGAAAGCGCTTGCCGGCCTTCACATTGGCGGCCATCGGCCGGAACAGCGGCGGCTGCGCCTGGTTGGTGCGGTGGGTTCGCCCAAGACCCTGGATGGCATTGTCGGCGCGCCAGCCGGCTTCGAGCAGATAGTGCTTGCGTAGTCGCTGATTCCTGGCGCCGAGATCGGCATGGTAGGAGCGGCCGGTACCCCCGGCGTCGCTGAAGATCAGCACGCTCTTATTGTCATCCATGAAGCTTTGGGTCTCGGCGAGGTTGGCCGAGCTTGGGCGGTTCTCGACCGCAAGCCGGTCGATACTGTCGCGGCCAGTTTTCTTGACGATGCGGCGCGAGCGGCCGGTCACCTCGGCGACGATATCCGTCCCAAAATGATGGAGGAGCTGGTTGAGCGCACTGCCGATCGGCGGCAGCGAGGCCAGCTTTTCGATCATCTCGTCGCGCCGGCGTACAGCCTCCCGGCATTGCACCGGGTTGCCGTCTTCGTCATGCACCGGCCGCGAATAGACGTTCCCCTCCGCGTCCGAGTATTCCTCGAACAACTGCGTCGGGAAGGGGTGTATCAAGTACCCTCCTACATACTCCCTCGGAGTGACATCCACGTGGAGGTCCGACCATTCCTCGGTGGAGATTTCTGCCAGCCGGCGTTCCATCAGGGCCTCGCCGGTCGAGACGATCTGCACGACAGCCGAATGACCGTCGGCACGGTCCTGCTCGATCGCGCCGATCAGCGTCGGCGTCATCATCGAGGTGATGAGGTGGGAGAAGAAGCGCTGCTTGGTGCTCTCGAAGGCCGAGCGGGCCGCCGCCTTGGCATTGCGGTTCAGCGTGCCGGTTTCGCTGGTGATGTTGGCCGCCTCGAGCGCAGCGGTCAAATTGTTATGGATCACCTGGAAGGCGTCCGCATAGGCATTGTAGATGCGGATCTGCTCTTCGGTCAGCGCGTGCTCCAGGAGGTCGTATTCGACGCCGTCATAGGAGAGTGAACGTGACGTGTAGAGCCCGAGCGATTTCAAATCGCGGGCAAGCACTTCCATCGCAGCGACGCCGCCATCCTCGATCGCCGCGACGAACTCGGCCCGGTTGGCGAACGGAAAATCATCGCTGCCCCAGATGCCGAGGCGTTGGGCATAGGCTAGATTCTCGACGGCGGTGGCGCCGGTGGCGGAGACGTAGACGACACGGGCATCAGGCAGCGCATGCTGAAGCCTGAGGCCTGCCTTGCCCTGCTGCGAGGGTGCGACGTCGCCGCGCTCGCTTTTGCCTCCCGCGGCATTGGCCATGGCGTGGGCTTCGTCGAAGACGATGACGCCATCAAAATCCTCGCCGACCCAGTCGATGATTTGCGCGATACGAGACTTCTTGCCGTCGCGTTCCTGGGAGCGCAGCGTCGCGTAGGTGGTGAACAGGATGCCTTCGGCAAGGCGGATCGGCGTGCCCTGCCGATAACGGGAGAGCGGCTGGACGAGCAAGCGTTCCTGGCCGAGCGCCGACCAGTCGCGCTGGGCATCTTCTAGCAGCTTGTCCGATTTGGAAATCCAGACCGCACGGCGACGGCCCTGCAGCCAATTGTCGAGGATGATGCCGGCGACTTGCCTGCCTTTGCCGCATCCGGTGCCGTCGCCCAGAAACCAGCCTCGGCGAAACCGAACAGCATTTTCTGCACCTTCGTGTGCGGCCGACACGACATCGCAGGTCTCATTGACGCTCCAGGCGCCGGCGAGATGACCGGAATGGGCTTCGCCGGCATAGATGACGCTTTCGATCTGCGCATCCGAGAGCAGGCCCTCGTCGATGATTTGATCAGGCAGGAACGGCCGATAGGACGGCTTTGGCGGCGCCACTGCAGCCATGGCCGCGGACTGGACGAGCGGGGTCGGGTGCGGTTTAGCGAGCGGGATGTGGATCGACTGCAGCGCATAGGGCTCGTAGATCGTGTCGGTGAGCCGACCACCCTCTTCCGGAATCCAGTCGCGCAGTTCGTAGGTCAGGGGAACCGCAGCTGTGTTGGCTGCCATGACCGGACGGATGGGCCTCGCCCGGGCAACCGACGGAACTGGCCGCGTGCTCTTCGCGACAGCCGATACCGCGATCGGAGCAGCTCCGGCTACAGAGCGCGCGGCCATCTGTCGGGCGGCATTGCGCAGGATGCCGTTCGATACGGCCCCGATCGAATCCGGGAAGCCCCCCGATGTGCGGGGTGGCAGGTCGGAGATCCAGGAGAGCAGCGTCTCGACGTCAGTAGCCTTGCCGGGCGAGGCTGCGAACGAGGACGGATCGGACGCTGGTGTCTTGTCGATGATGGTCAGGCGGGTTTCCGCCGTTGTGCCATGCCGAGCATAGATGCGGCCGTCGATCGCGGCGGTGAAGACCACCCTGCCCTGCTGCTGCAGCCGCTCGAAGGCGGCCCGCCATTTGGGGTTTTCGGGAGAGAGGCATGTGCCGGTGATGGCGACCAGGCGGCCGCCGGTGCGCAGTCGGGCGAACGCTGAAGAGACGTGCCGCCAGGCTGCATCGGCGACATGGCCGTCGACGAAGGCGCCGACGGTGAAGGGCGGGTTCATCAACACCATGGACGGTTCGACCGCTGGAACGAGATGATCGTCGATATGGGCTGCATCGTGACGGGAAATTGGAACCCGTGGAATCAGCAGGCCGAGTAGGTCGGCGCGTGTCGCAGCAAGCTCGTTGAGCGCGAGTGAGGCCCGGGCAATCTCGGCATGGACGGCGAGAAGGCCGGTCCCGGCCGAGGGTTCGAGAACGAGGTCCGATGAGGAGATGGCGGCGGCTTGCGCGGCAACGAAGGCGAGCGGTATCGGCGTCGACAGCTGCTGCAGGGCTTGGCTCTCGTCGGAGCGGCGCGTGTGGGTGGGAACGAGTTCGGCAATACGCTTCATCATCACCAGCGCTACCTGCGGTGACGATGACCGGGTCAGGATGGCGGAACCGAAGCGGCGGAAAAACAGGACCTGCGCGGCCTCGAGCGCTTCATAGGCGTCCTTCCAGACCCAGAAGCCTTGCGCATCCGTCCCGCCGAAGCTGTCGGTCACGGCAAGGCGCAAGTCCGCAGTGGTGATGGGCTTGCCCTGTTCGAGGAAGGGAAGTAGCTGGACCGCCGCCTGATGTATCGCGTGAGCGGTGTCGATAGGGCGGGATGCCGGCGTAGCAAGGGGAGCGGCCGTGCGGGCGGCGGCCGACGTGGTCGTGACGATGTTCATGGAAATGTCCTTCGAGCGAGAGTGTCCGCCCCGCCGGCGCACACTCTCCGCCCCGGCAAGGCCGCACTCCTCCCGGCCTCGCTCTTCCTCCAGCGGCATGGACGAAGAAAACCGGCGAAGGGCTTCTGGAAGGCGGTTAGCTGTCGCCTTTCCCACTCGGTCCGGACCACGGTGGAGCGTCCGGCGAGATGCCGCGCGCTTCAACCGGCGGCCGGTTATGCCGTCCAGATCGAAGAAGCGGCTAGGTGATGAGGAAGGGTACGACAGGGGCGCGTTTCGGCCGATCGGGCGCGGTCGACAATGAAGACCTCGTCCGTATTGGCCTCAAACAGCATGGGGATGCGGTCGCCGACCGCGACGCACTCGTTGATCCAGTGTCGATCGATATCGCGGAATTTTGCGGCGGGACCGGGCCGGACATAGACGATGGTAAAATGCGACAGCGTCTCGCCGATGGGTGCGGCGTAGAAATATTCCTTCACCTCGATCGCGACACCGCCGGTGCCGTAGGAGGTCGAGACCGTATCGCCGGGTCGCACCAGATCGGCGACGGTCGGGGAGCCGGGCGGTGTGCGACGGTACTGGCGTCTATCCGGAACGCCAAGGTCGGCGGTGTAGGTGGAGTGGGCTTCCCAGCTCGGCTTATTCGCCGGCGGCGACTGTTTACGATGGTTCCGCATCGTTGCCCGCTCCCCTCCTCGACCGTGCGCGGACTGCCGGCATGCGGCTGTCAATCTCTTCGTCGGTCATATCCTCCAAGAGCTTGAGGGTGGTGCCCTGCTCCGCGACGTAGGTTGGGATGGTCCGCTTTCCGTGATGTTCCGGCGGCCAGGCATCGGGATTGGTCTCGCCGGCGATGCCTCTGAAGTCGGCATGTGTGGCAGACCAGATCGCCTCGAGCTTTTCCTCACGCGTCATGCTGTCGACAGCGCCCGTCTCATGGGCGATGATTGCTGCTCGCATGGCATCGGGGCTGCGTTTGTCGGTCAGATCGCAGAAGCCGTGATACCATCGTTCGCGGCCACGGATCCTGATCGCGAAGAAGACGCTGGTGATATTGCCGGCCTTGTATTCGGACATGCCGAACATGCCGGTTCGCTGAAACAGCGGCGGCAACAGACCGAGCATGAAATGGTATTCGCCGGCCTCGATCTCGAACCATTCCGACGCGTAGGGCATCCCCGACAGGGGATCGACGCCTGGCGTATCGCTATGGCGGTTGAAGAGGGCAAACATCTGCTCGCGCGTTGCGATGCCCTCGAACACTTTTCGGAATGGGGGATGGGTGGACATGATATGTCTCCGGAATAGCCCAGCCTCCCGCCGTGCGGTGGCGCGGCGGAAGACGGTCGGTGGATGTGGGAGTCGTTGAGCCGTTTCAGGCGGCGCGGCGGTCGGCGGACTGTGCGGCGTCTCGTCGGACACCGGTGATGGCGCGGACGGCGGCGGCGAGCGCCGGAATGTCGTCAAGCATGGTCAGCGCGACGAAGTGATTGGCGCCGCCGGTATAGTCCGTGCGACCCTTGCAGGTACGGATCAGGATACCGTGCCCCGACGACATTCCGAATTGGCCGACCTGGATGTAGACGGCGGTGTGATGCAGGGTCACTTCACCGGAAACGGCGATGCCCGCCTTATTTGAACGAACGTCATAGCTACCCGGCGGCAGGGCAAGTTCGGCGGCTAGCTTCTTCAGCCGCGAGCGGGCTGTCGTGTGGAAACGTCTTTTCTGCTGCTCGTCATAGGAGCAGCTTCTTATCCAGTCGAACATGTCGATCTCCATGAAACGGGACAGGCCCGGCGATCGCTTGCGCGACCCCGAGCCTGTCGATGGTTGGTCTGTGAGGTTTGAAAGTCAGGCGGCTGAGCGGCCCTCCATGACGTCGGCGCCGACCTCGTCCGCGGTAACCTCTTCGAGATAGGCGCGGCTGTACGGATTGTTCGCGAGCCAGCGCTCGGCCGCCTCGCGGTTCAGGGCTAGATGCAGCAGCTCCGGGCTGTCACCGAGATCCTGCAGCACGCGGACCATGCCGATCGAAGGACGTTCGACGATCTCGAAACGGAGGTCGCTCTCCACAGAGTAGGTCCGACGGACAGAGACAACGACAACGCCGGATTCTCCGAAATCCCCTTCATGCAGTGCAAAGCACGCTGGCGAGCTATAGGTAATGCGCGTTCTCGGAGGTTCTTTCTTCACGAGGCGGCCGGTGCCGTTGCGGCTTTCCCAAGTGACCAACTTTTTTGTGAAGCGCGCCGGTGGTTTCGGGCTGGAGTCAAAGTACCGAATGACACTTCCCAGGCTGGCGCAATCGAAAATTGTATGGGCTGACATGTGGATCTCTCCATGTCGGAAAACGAAAAAGGGCCCGGCGACGATGCCGGGCCCGGTGCGAAGCGGGAGACCGATTACTCGGCGGCCTCGAGGTGGTCTGTGTCCTAGCCGACGACGGACGGTTCCTCCGATGCTGGATCGGCGAGGAAGGCCGGCAGCTCGGCGGCATCGCCGTCGAGAGCCGTCTCGTCCGTCACATCCTCGGTGACGGTTTCGCCGGCGTCGACCAACGCGTCGTCACCAGCGAGGCGTAGCGGCTCGGCCAGCCAGTTCGACCCTTCGAGCAGACGCGCGGCCTCACGAGCCATCAGGTCTTTCTTCATGTGATCGATCAGCTGCGCGGAATCCTCGCCGCGGGCCTCGCGCACCGCCTGGACGATCCGGGCCTTGGTGACGCGGCCGAGATAGTTCTCGACGGTCGGTTCCCAGCCGGCCGTCACCATGTCGAAGCCGAGCGTGGATGCGAGCGCGTCGGCATGGGCAAGCGCACTAGGCCGCTTGTTCCAGGGCTCGACGACGGCATTGAGCGAGAGGGAGACACAGTGCGCGAGCAATGCCTTGCGGCTGGCTTCGTCGAGGCCGAGCAGGAAATCCCACAGCTTGTCGCTGTCGGGCATATCCCGGTCCCATGCTTCGTGACGCTCGGCGATCTCTTTCGCCCAGGGGGTCTCGGCGAGACCCTGGACCTGGCCAAAGCTGTTGCTGACCATGGTGACCTCGAGGCAGCTGTCCTTGGCGAAGCGGTAGAACACCTGCAGCACGAGGGCATGGAGAACGGTGACGAAGGCTATGTCGACGTCGCTCGCCAGCGCGTTGCGCAGCGCCAGCGTCTTCTGCGCGGTGAGATCGAAGACAAGCCGTTCCGGCAGGGGCTTGATGCCGTCTTCCTCGGGCTCCTCGGCTGCGTCGGATGCACCGTTCGTCGACCGGCCGTTGACGACGACACCCTTAGTGCCATCCTGGTCGGACTGCGACGCGTCGCGATCGCCGTGGCCGGCCTCTTCGTCATCGTCATCCACCTCGGCCCGGGGCTCATCCTCGGGACGGACGAAGCCGGCCTCGACCTGCAGCTGGCCGTTGGCGCCGAGCGTCACGAACGCGCCGGCGATAGCCTTCTGCACCGGATCGTAGGCCTGGGGACGGTCGCTCAAGCCGTCAAGCTCGGCGCCGAGCTGATCCAGCTTGTCCTCGATCTCCTGATCGGCGTCCTCCATCTCGGCATATTTGGCGTCGAGCGCATCATACTCGGCCTTGACCGCGTCGTAGCGGGCGATCTCCTCGGCGCTCATTTCCGCCGGTTCGGCATAGATGCGCCGCATGCCGGAGGTATGCCCGTACGGGAAGCTGATCGCCGCCTCGACCCACTTCCAGCCGTCGCCGCGGATGGTCTCGGCGTCGAGCTTGAGCTTGTCGAAGACCAACTGCTCGAGGAGCGCCGCATCCTGGAACCACCCGCCGGAATCCTGCTCGAACAGGTCGCGCAGGATGACGCCGCCGGCAGCCTCGTATGCCTCGGCTCCGACATAGACCGCTCGGCGGTCGTCGGCGCGAACCGTCGTCTCCGTCAGCAGGCGCCGGATGTAGTAAGGTTCCTGCATATGCGGATTGCCGGAAATGCGCTCCCAGACCTGCTCCTGCCGGGCATGGTCGTTGGAGATCGAGAAGGCCATGATCTGCTCGAGGCGGATTTCGTCCTTCTCGTAGAGGTCCAGCAGCTTTGGCGAGACTGAGGCGAGCCTCAGCCGCTGCTTGACCGTCGCCGCCGACACGAAGAAGCGGGCAGCGATCTCTTCGACATCGAGACCCTGCTCCTTCAGTGCCTTGAATGCACGAAACTGGTCGAGCGGATGCAGGTTCTCGCGATGCACATTTTCGGCAAGCGAGTCCTCTTCGGCCGACGTCGTCCCGCTACGGTTGACGATGCAGGGGATCGGCTCGTTCTTTGCTAGGCGCTTCTGCTTGACCAGAATGCCGAGCGCGAGATAGCGGCGGCCGCCGGCAGGCACTTCATAGGTGCCGGTCTCCTCGCCGTCTCCATCGAGGACGGGACGGACGTTCAGGCTCTGCAGGAGCTTGCGCCGGCCGATGTCCCCGGCAAGCTGCTCGATGGTGACGCCGTCCTTCACCCGGCGGACATTTTCCTGCGACAGGACAAGCTTGTCGTAGGCAATGTTCTCCGAGGGGTTCATTGCGATCTTCTGAATGGCGCTTTTAGCCATGGTCAGGTCTCCATGACGGGCGGCCCAGGGTCTCTCCCCGAACCTCCAAACCCGTCAGGAACCCTCCCCTCCGCCCTCTGCCTCTCGCGGCCGCCGCGCCGGCGCCGACCGGCGGCCTCAATGCCGTTCGGCGACATCGACCCGTCCAGATTTGCGCAGCGCCTCGAGCAAGCGGGCATGATCCATGAGGATGTGGATCAGCGCCTGGCGATCGACGGTGACTGACTTGCTGGTGCTGCGCGTGCGATCGTGCCGCTCATGCAGGACTTCGAACTCTTCCATGGTGGTGTAGAGCTGGAGAATGGGACGACTGCTCATGGCGCGATCCTCCGATTGGCCGGGATAGGCACGGTGTCGACTTCGGGGATATTCCAGATCTCGGCGCCGGCGGCAGCGTATCGGGCGGCGACGGCGTGCAACGGCGCATAGGAGAGGCCACGCCAGGGGGCCGCGTCGGGCTCACGGCCGACGGCGACCAGCGGGCCTCGCAACGTCAGGTGCACTACGATGTCGAACGCCACACATCGGCTGTCGATGACCGGCAGTCCGGCGGCGATGCACTGGGTCTTGATCGGCTCACAGCCATAGCCGGACAGCATCGCGCCGTCGCGATAGTGGAGCGTGAAGCCGCCGCGGCCGATGAAGAGGTGGCCACCTTGGGTCGCCAGCGCGGCGACAATGTCGGCGGAATAGTCCGGCGTGGATTGCTGTTGCAACATGAGAGGATCTCCGCGACGGCTGGCGGGAGGGATCGCCGCCTAGAAAGCCGTCATGGCAAAAGCCACCCCCTCGACCGAGGGGTTGGCTGGAAATCCGGTCGATGCTGCCGCTTACAGGGGCGTAAAGACGGGACGCTGGGCGCTGACCTGGTATTTTTTGCGAAGCGCCTCGATCGCGATATTCTGACGCTCGATCTTGCGTCGCAGCCGCTCGAGATCGGCCGCGGCATTGTCGGTCAGTCGATCGAGCATGCGAAGCTAGGTTTCCTCGTCCTTGCCCGTCCAATTGGATATGCGGCGGTTGTAGCGACGCATTTTCGGGCGGCAGTCGATCGTCTCCGTCTCCGCACGATCGCGCAGTGACCGTTCAAGCTCACAGAGATTGTGGCGTGTGTCGCGCAGGCTCGCCTCCATCCGGGTCAACGCCGTGCAAGCTTGAGGATGGCTCATCATGGCGTGCTACCTCTCCGTTCGTGGGTATCATGGTCTTGACGCGGCGTACGACGACAGCTCGGGTGTCGGCATCCTGGGCGAGGCGGCGGATCAGCTCGAGCTCGGCATCCGAGCAGTCGCCACGCACCTCGAGATCAATCCAGTGGCCGGCCCGGCCGACATGGGAGTCGCGCAGCCGGTGACCCGAGGATGTGTAATAGCTCTCATGCGGATCGTTGAGTCGCACACGGGTCCGGAGGAACAGAATTCCGTTACCGAGATTGCCGCAGAACAGGAACTCGTCCGCGGGGGTAGTCTTCGGGCCACCGCCGATTTTGCGATGGCCGATCTGGCGAAACGCGTCGTCGAATTTTTTGGGGTTCGGCGTCGTGCGGGCGGTAAGCTTGCCGTCAAAAACCCAGGGTGGCCGGTACGGGTCGACCTTACCAACTGCGATCTGGTGCAACAGGTCGAGCAGATAGGCGGGGTCCGCCGGATACGGGCAACCCCGCCATAGTTTTCGGACGGTGTTGCGAAGATCGTCGGGTAGCGCGAACAGCCGCGCACGAGCCTTGTGCCAACCGGCGGCGCGCAGTGCACGCTGTTCGTGTTCACGCTCGTCCCACCAGACATGGCGGCGGGCCATTTCTTCGTCGACGCCATGTTGCCCCGCGGCAATCATCTCCGCGAAGAGCGGCAGCGCCTCGCGTTCGAGGCGCTGCTTGCGCTTGAAGGCGGCGCGTTTGCGGGACGTGTCGCGATAGGGCTCGGGTTTTGGCCAGGGACGGAAGCGCATCAGGTTCCCTCCCCGCGTCTTGCCCGCGCGGCGTTCGAAAGGATGCGGATGGCCGCGGGTATGTTGCCCGTCTCATGGGCGGCTTCGGCATAGGCGGAGATCGGGAACGCGCCGGTGAAGAAGACGTCACGTTCGATATGCATGCCGAACGGCAGCTCAAGCGTGGCAAGCTCTTCGAGGCTGAACGTTCCGAGCTCCGGACAGCCAAGATCGGTGAGACCGAAGCACGTGTCGTTGTCCGCGTCGAGCTCGGTCGCGAGCCAGGTGCCGATGCCGACCGGATTGAAGAATTTGATCACCGGCACATGGTCGCGGTCGCTCTGACGACCATTGGCGAGAAGCTGTTCGCGCAGGTCTGGCGTCAGCAAGGGCATGGGAGTTTGGGAAGTTTCGTTCATCGGCTTGCTCCGCGACGGGCGGCCACAATTCCTGTGCGACCTCCTGACCCGTCACGACGAAAGGCGCCGTCCTCCTGGCTGTGAGGTCGGCGCCTTCGAGTGGTGATCGGGAGGCCGACGGTGCGATATGGGATCGCCGGTCTGGGCAGGCTCAGTGGACGAGATCGAGGAGCTTCTTCGCCTTGCCTTCCATCTCGAGGCGGACATCCTGGTGCTGCTTGTCGCGTGCGACGCGCGTGATGCCTTGGACAAAGTCGAACACGGACGCCGGCGGATGGCCCTCGTCGGTGAGCACGGCGTCGATGATCTTGGTGGTTTCGGCCTTGGAGAAGCCGCGCTTGCGCAGGAATGTCGTGCGATCGTAGTCGTTTCGGGCAACGACGCGCTCGCGCGCCGCCTTGATGCCGTTGACGAAGGGTATCGGCGAGGATTCCGCGAACTGGATCAGGGCCGGTTCGGCTTCGAGCGCAAAGCGGGAGGCGGCATATTTGGAGTGCCGGATGATGATTTCCTGGAAATCCTCGACCCCCCAAAGATTCCGATTTTGGCACACGGCGCGCAGGTAAAAACTTGCAATTCCTAGGGTTTTAGAGCCGACTTCGCTGTTCCAGGCGTAGAATCCGCGGAAGTATAGATCGGGTTCGCCGTTCGGTAGCCGCCCGGCTTCGATCGGATTCAGATCGTCGACGAGGAAGACGAAAATGTCACGGTCCGACGCATAGAGCGTCGTCGTGTCCTTCGAGATGTCGACGTTGGGATTGTAGATGCTGGTCGACCAGTCTAGAATGCCGGGCACTTTCCAACGTGTGTCGCCGGTGCCGTTGCCGGCGATCTTTTGGACGGCGTCGACCAGTTCTGAGTCGAATATTCTGCCGTAATCCGGGCCTGTTACCGCTCGAAGCTCGAGGCGGCCGTTCTCGATCTCCAGCGTCTTGACCTTTTCGGCGCGATGCGTGGAAAGGCCATACTGCAGATTGATGCCGGCAAGCGCGGCTGGCAGCTGACGCAGATAGGTCGCAGGCGCACCGACCAGGCTGGCGAGCTGACCGAAACTCCAGTGCGTCGGCGCGACCGGAGCGTGGGCATCGGGCAACATGAGCGTCAACCGTTCGGGATTGTCGCGAGACGCTTCGACCCGAATGGCCTCGCTCTCGACGATCCGTGTCTTGCTGCGTTCGGACCGGCGCCTCACCGCATTGTTGAGGTCGGTGAGCGACAGGTAGCGCTCATCGTCCGACCGATTGAACCATTCCGACGACACGCGACCGATGCGCTGGCCACGGCTGACATCGACCTTATAGCCGTTGGGCGTCGTGCGTGACGGCGCCAGAATCTCCATATGCGTCATGATCGTTCTCCGCGACGGGCGCCGGGAGCCTCTCTCCTGACCTCGGCCCGCCGCCGCATCCCGGCCTCCCCTCTCCCTCTTGATGCGCCAGCCGGCGCGCGAAGCGCGCGGGCGCCGCGGCGGCGCTCCCTCGACTGTTCAAGGTTGCGTCGCCGCCGAAACCGTGAATCAATGAGACAGGGGATGCGGCGGCGTCCGGAGCGATGGAGGCAATGCGACGATTCAAACTTGCTGAGCAGGTGATCGAAGAAACGGCGCCAGACCTTCAGCCCGTGTTAGCCTACGCTTACCGTAAGCGCGTTCGACCGCTCTGCCTGTGCAAAGAACCAGGGCTCGCAATGTATATCGCCCAGGTCGGAGAGCAATACATTGTCAAACGCATGCCGATGTCAGGTGGCGGGCACGATCCGGCGTGTCCATCCTACGAGCCGCCTGACGAACTGTCCGGTCTCGGCGTGTTGATGGGAAGCGCAATCCAGGTCGATCCGGAGAGCGGGATGTCGGCACTGAAGGTCGCTTTCAGTCTGACGAAAATCGGCACACGGGCTGCGCCAGGCGTTGGAGCCCTCGCAAACGACACCATAGCCGGCGACGCAAAGAAACTCTCTTTGCGCAGCGTGCTCCACTATCTCTGGCACCAGGCCGAGCTGACTGCCTGGACCTCAAAGTGGGCTGGTAGGCGTCACTGGTGGAATATTCGTTGGCACCTGGTCGAGGCTGCGAGCCAGATGATGGTGAAGGGCGGGCCGCTCAGCGAGATTCTCTTCGTGCCTGAACCGTTCCGGACGACTGACAAGACCGCGATCGAGCAGCGCCGGACCGCGGCCCTGGTCCCGGCACTTCCGCCGAAGGGCGGGCCGCGGAAATTGATGATCCTGGTGGGCGAGGTCAAGGATTTTGCTCCGACACGCATCGGCCACCGATTGATCGTCAAGCACATGCCGGACTTTCCGCTGCTGCTGAACGAAAGCTTGTATTCGCGTCTGAAGGGTCGCTTCGAGAACGAACTTGCGCTGTGGGACGCGGACGGGGCATCTCACCTGATGGCAATCGCGACGTTCGGGTTGACGCCGGCGGGCCTTGCGGTCGTCGAGGATATGGCGCTGATGGTGGTCGCCGAAAACTGGGTGCCCTACGACTCCGCATACGAGAAGAGGGTGGTGGACACACTGGCCAAGCTGCGTGATCGCAGCGTCAAAGGGTTGCGCTACAATTTGCCGGCAGAGACACCAACCGCCTCTGCGATGCTGCAGTGTCAATCGCAGCCGGTCGCACTTTATGTGGTCCCGCCTTCGGCGGACAACGCTTACGAAGAGGCATTGGAGGAGCTGATCTCGTCACGGCCGGAAATCGGTGCCTGGATCTGGCGCACGTCGGAGGGCGAGATCCCTCCCCTGCCCTTCCGATGAGCTTCGACTGGCTTAGCTGTCAGTGGATTCCGGATCGACGGGCAAGTTTCGGCTGTGGTCGGGACGCGCGACCAAGTCGACCTCTGCATCACTGAAACCGAATTTCTTCATCATAGCGCGATGCTCGCTGGAGCCCAGGTAGACCAACAAAGCCTGGTCGATTTCCTGCCTGAAAGCATCGTCGGATTTGCTGAAAGCGAACGATCCGAATGCTGGCTCCTTCTCATCGCATCCTATGACCACAACTGCCCACTGATTGTCGGGATTTCGGTCGAGGAATCCGCTATGCGCTCTGGCGACACTCGCATAGGCATGAGCTTTACCGTCCGCTACCGCTCGAGCGGCATCGGCATAGGTCTCGAATACCAGGATGTGACGGTCCGGGACACCGAGATCAACTGCAAAGCGGTGCTGTATCTGGTCGCGTATGACAGCGAGCTTGCACCCGTCAGCTCTTACAACCGACCTGTATCCGGTCAGTCTCAAGGGATTGCCTTTCTACACCAGCAGCCCATCGGGCAGCGCCCAAATTGGCCTGCTGAAGGCCGCTATCCGCCGGCGCTCCTCATTCGCGAAAAGACCGGTGGTCATCCGCCAACGCCCCTCGGTCAACCCCGGAAGGAGCTGCCGCGTTGGCCTGATCGGCGATCTCGCCTTTTTGCGTTGCGGTATGGAATTGTGCGTTGCAATATATGCTGCACGGAGTATGATCCCGCTATCGGCCATCTACTCCTCCCAGATGCGATGCCGATGCTGGATGCGACGCACCTCCTCCCGCTTCGTGTTCGATAATCGAGCCCGCTGCCACCTCCTCCCGGCAGCGGGCTTCTCTTTTGGGGCAGGGTTTGTCAAGCAGACGGGACTTGCTCCGTACATCCAAGGGCGCACGGAACCATTCCGTGCTGTCGGTGGGCGCGCAGTGCCGCCTGCTGTCGATCTCGCGGTCCTCGTTTTATTACGAGCCGCAGGGCGAGTCCGAAACGAACCTCGCCCTCATGTTGCTGATCGACAAGCAGTTCCTGGAGACCCCATTCTACGGCGTCCAGCAGATGACCTGGCACCTGCGCAACGAGGGCCATGCCGTGAACGTCAAGCGCGTCCGGCGGCTGATGCGGCTCATGCGCCTGATGCCGATCTTCCAGAAGCCGGCCACCAGCAGGCCCGCGAAGGGGCACAAGACCT
>NZ_JBEBMH010000039.1:0-45600 GCF_040081985.1 Mesorhizobium yinganensis
TCATCTGCTCGATGATGGAGCCGGGCCAGCCATGCGTCACGATGATCGGCAGGGCATTCTCATGCTGCGAGCGGACGTGGATGAAGTGGATGTCCAGTCCGTCGATCTCGGTGATGAACTGCGGCAGGGCGTTGAGCCGCGCTTCCATTTTTCGCCAGTCGTAGTCGGTTGCCCAATGCTTGGCGAGTTTTTGCGCGGTCTCGGTCTGCACGCCCTGCGTGCTGTCCGCGACGGTCTCCTTGTCCGGCCAGCGGGTCGCCGCCACGCGCCGGCGAAGATCGTCGAGCTGGTCCTGCGGGAAGGCGACGCTGAAGGGACGGATCGCCTCGGCCGATACCGCGCCCCGGAGCGCGCCCGGAAGCAGGCTGATGGCGGCGGCCGCCGCACCCGTAAGCAGCAGTTCGCGTCGCGTCGTTGAAAGCGTGATGGCAGACATATGGTCCTCCTGTGCCGAACCGTCCATCGGCGGGCGGTTCCGGTTGGTTTCGATGGCTGCGGGAACTTCTGCCCGACGGGAAAAACCTAGGCGCAGTCCGCTCCGGGGTCGAATTAAGCTCCGTGAGGAAATCTGAAATATTCTGAAGCGATCCGCGGGCGCGCGGCGGCGAGCCGATACCTGTCGGTATGCCGCGACGAAGACGATCGCCCATTGTGCTCGCGGGCGGGGCGGGCTTAACTGGGAAATCGCAATTCTCAACAACGAGATCATCATCGCCTTGGGGCAGATAGAACCACGCGTGTTTGAATCCCGTGGATGGGAAGTCGATCTCGCGAAGCGAGAGTTGCGTGCCCATGGCGTGGCAGTCCCGATTGGCAGCCGCGCCTTCGAGATTATCGAAGTCCTCGTTCAGGCTGCGGGCGAACTTGTCACGAAGGAGGATCTGATGAGGCGGGTGTGGCCCGGCCTCGTCGTGGAGGACAATACCGTCCAGGTCCATGTCGCCGCGATCCGGAAGCCCTTGGGTGAGGATCGGGGTCTGCTGAAGAACATTTCCGGTCGAGGATATCGACTCCTCGGAGACTGGGCGAGCCGGCAGGAGCCTGACCCAGATTGCCGCTTGCGCCGCTGACACCGATATTCATGATTGAACCTTCCATTACGTTCCGTTAGTGCGTAGCGATATGAAGGTTCCTTAGCCGCCGCGCAAGAACGCACGTTCTCGAGCGCCACGCACCTCTAGGTGCGTATTGGAGACGACGATGGCAAAGGCTCAACTACGACTTGTAGAGGTCGACTATGCTGCCGAGGGTGCGGCCAACTGCAAAGCGCTCGGACAGATCTTCGAACGCATAGGCGACAAGTGGACGATCATGATCGTGGGCGCGTTGTCGCGTGGCCCGATGCGGTTCAACGCCCTGCAGAAGACGATCCCGGGGTTGTCGCACAAGATGCTGACGACGACATTGCGCGGCCTGGAACGCGACGGACTGGTGACGCGCACCGCCTATGCCACCATTCCGCCAAGGGTCGACTACGAACTCACCGAGCAGGGTCGGTCGCTGCATGAGCCGTTGCTGACACTCGCGGCCTGGGCTCGATCGCAGCAGCCCTACATCGAGAGTGCACGCCAGAAGTTCGACCACAGAAAATCGGATGAATGAATAGGTCGTCCGGTCCTCGATAGTGGACCGGACGATTTATGGCTCAGACCTGATGATCGCCGATGACGAACTTCTCGCGGTTCTGCTCGATAAACTCGTCGAGCGTGGTCAGAGAAATGCCCCAGCTGCGAACGGCGGCGAGGTCGACCTTATAGCCCTCGACGTTGTTCCACACCTCGGAGCGGTACCCCACATCGCCCCAGGGTTGCGCGAGCCGCTTTTCCTTAGACAGGGTTACCGCCGACACCGTTTTCCCGGTTGCCTTAGCCATCTTGGCTGCGACCTCAGGCAGTGTGAAGGTTTCAGTGGCAAGGTCGATCTCATGACCATGGAAGCGCTCGGGATCGGCAAAGGCGGCAGCCGCGAACGCGCCGATGTCCTTGGCAGCAATCCAGTCGATGCGGGCACCCGCGTCGATTGCAGTCTCAAAACGACCACGCTCCCGAAGCGATGCGAACTGCATGTCTGCCTGCGGCGGCACGATGTCCTCCATGATCATCGCGGGCTTCAGGATCGTCCAATGGCGGAAACCTAGAGCTTTGACCAAGTCGTTCACAGCAGACTTGTTGTTCCAGTACAGTGGCTCCCAGCGACCCTCTTCCCAGTCGACAAAGTTCTCCTGATCGCCAGCGCGAGCAACGGAAGTGTGGACGACCTGATCAACGCCTGCACGCTCCGCCGCCTCAAGCAGCGCCGTTCCGGTGATGACTTCTGTCTCCGGGTCCCCTGGATGCGATCCCATCTGGACCGAGAACACGCTGCCGGCGCCGGATAGGGCAGCATCGAGAGCGACAGGATCACTCATGTCGCCCTTGAAGATTTCGACGCCCTGTGCGGCCAGCGCTTTTGCTGCGGGTGAGTCTGGATTACGTGTCAGCGCACGGACGGAGCGTCCTGCTTCGAGCAGGAACGGGATGGTAGCGCCGCCTTGCTTGCCGGTGGCGCCGGTGACCAAGATAGGGCGGTTATCAGTTCGAGTAGACATGGTAGACCTCATGATGGTTGCACACGTCTCGACGCGTGTTGACCTCCAAGTAGGAGTGTCCGAAACGAAACGCAAGAGTTTCGATACCGTTGAGTTTCGACACGAATTGATCTATATGAGCATCATGACCGATCAAGCCACCCATTATCAGCACCGCTTGCCGACTGCCGAACGTGGTCGGAACCAAGATAAGAGCCGCGACGACAAAATCATCCGTGCGACCCTCGAGTTGTTGGCGGAAGTCGGTTACGACGCCTTGACAATGACTGACGTAGCGGCACGCGCCAGTGCCTCAAAAGCAACGTTGTATCGCCGCTGGACGCAAAAGTCAGACCTTGTGGCCGATGCCGTCGCGACACTCGATCCTATCGCACCGCCGGTGTACCTTGGCACTTCACTGCGGGATGACCTGCTCGCGTTGCTAGCGACAGCAGGCAACTGCGACGACCTTCCCGAAGCCGTCACTGCGACCAGGGAGATGGCACGGTCGAACCCGGAGCTTTACCAAACCTTGAGCGATCGTTTCGGCAAGTTCGTCCGTGCCGAACTGGCTGCCATCGCTGAGCGATATTTGACTTCAACCGACCTCGATCTCGATGTCATTGGGGATACCATCGTTGCGCTGCTGTCCCATTATGCCGGGCCGGCTGGTGCATCTGTTTCGCGCAAACGCATCATCAAGTTGGTGGACGAAGTCCTAACGGTTTTGATGACCGGCAGACGCGCCTAATAATCGTGCAGAATTCTGTGGTGGCCAATACGCCCATCGTTTGGCGGCTGCTTTCAGGCATCATCAGATCTGCCGCGAACGGCTTATATGGGGTCGTTGGCCGAACGTCGGCTTTCTCATTTCGCGCACCAGAACCGGACAGGCAGCAGACGGCCCCATTTCGGCCATCACTGCAGTCGTTCGTAGTGACCGCTATCACAGTCCCGTCATATTTCATCCGCCACCATACGTCTCTGCGCATCCCACTCATCCGGCAGGCTTTTGAGTGTAATATCCTGTGCGATGATGCTCTGCGCCTTGCCATCCAGCACGGCCTCGACGATGTCGGGTGCAAGCAGGGTGAGCCGCAGCAGGCGGCTGATATAGGAGCGGTTGATGTTCTCGGCGACGGCGATCTCGTAGGCTGTTGCGTAGACGCCCGTCTCCAGCATCTTGCGCCAGCGAAAGCCGCGGGCGAGCGCCTTGACCATGGCGGTATCGATGCGGGCACGGGGAGCTGCCCAGGATGTTCCGTGCGGGGTCACGATCTGCTTTCGGCCGCCACGCTTGCGCAGCATGAGCGGCACATGGACGGTGATGGTGTCGGAACCTTGGGTGATACTGGTTGCCATGGCTACGCGGCCTTCCGCTCCTGAACTTCGATGGTGCGCAGTTCGCTTGCAATCCCGGTCAGGCCCTTGGTCCGCAGCCGGATGGCGATGCCGTTGACAGCGAGATCGACCCGCTCGATGAGAAGCTGGACAATGCGAGCCTGTTCTGCCGGAAAGAGTTCGTCCCAGAGTGGGTCGAGCCGATCGAGAGCATCACGGACTTCGGTCTCGGTCAGGTCGCTGATGTCGGCGCGTGCTGCCCGCCATGTACCGACGATGATTTCCGGTGCGCGCAGCAGTCCCCGCAACTGGTCGATGACGGCCGTTTCGATCTCCGAAGCCGCGACGCGTCCGACTACACATGCACCGGCGCCACGCTTCAGCACCGCCTGGCTGACATAGTAGCGATAGAGCCGATGACCTTTTCGGGTGTGTGTAGGCGAGAAAGCCACACCGCCTGGGCCGAACAGCAAACCCTTGAGCAGGGCAGGGGTACCTCGGCCGGGGAGCCTTGGCAAAAACCTATAGTATCACCCAGGCTACACTTGCGATCGGCTATCGCGGCCGCAGCGACAGAAGGCTGCGGTCACTGCCGGTCACGATTACCGTTCCGCATCGATCAACGCTCAAGGACCTGACCGAGATCGAACGTTTGCTCGCAACAAAATATTTGCAGAAGTGGGGATTAGTTGCCCAACCCGACGTTTCCTGAACCCGGCCCCGACGGCAATCCGGTCGATATGGTACTATTACTGCAGTTGCTGGAATCGAGGCGCCTCGTCTTTACAATGTCGGCTCTTCGTAATTTTTGCCGGGCGGCGCAACCGCTTGTCGAGCGGTGTATGCTTATACCTGATGGCTACGACACAACCATTGTCGACGACGAGGACGAGGACTGTACTGCATTTGACATTGGGCCTCACCCTCACCGGGAAGGGCTCGGCTATTTCCACCCCGTCCGCGGCTGGGTCGATGTCAATCAAACGCAGCTGCAGCGCTGGAGGCCGGATTTGACGGCCATCTTCACCGCGCTGCTCGGCAAAGAGCTCAGACTGCCTGTGCAGGGTCTTCTGGAGCGGGAAACCGGACTTATCTGGGAGATCGGCTCCGTTCGGTTGATCAAGTCCGGTCGGACAACCATCTGGTTTGTCAGGTGCCTGCATGATCTGGCGACACAGCATCGCCTTCAGGAGGCACTACGCAAGTTCCCGCCGTTGGACACCGTGCTTGCCCTCACGTCTACCGAATACGAGGATGGGCCACATATGGGTTTGGGTCGGTGCGTCATCGTGCCGATTGCCGATGTGCTCGATGCATATGCACCGCAGCGGATAGATTTCGACCGCTTGCGTCGACGGTTTGAAGGCCGACATCATATTGCTGATACCGGCCCCCTAACCCTCTCGCAAGACGGGCGAACGCTTACGATTAGTGGGGTGGAGATGGTATTTGGCGGAGAAGCTCAACAGCACGCAATCCGGCAACTAGTCGATGCTTATCATGATCACCGTGGCTTACGCGCCGCGGCCGTCCTGGAAAACGCCGGGACGTCAGTGACCAGCTTCGCCCAGCTCTTCAAGAAGCAATGGCCCGTATTGCGTCGGTATCTGAAATCGCAAAATGGCTTCTGGCACCTAGAGCCTTGAGGTCAGTACAGAACTACCGCTTCAACTACCGACCACCATAACGACCGACTACCGAATATCGTGCGACGCCTTTCGCAATCACAACCATTGTGGCGAAAGGCTTTGCAATGACCCCCACCTATCTCAACCAGGGTGAACTCGCCCGCCGTTTCCGCGTCAGCCCGCGCACGTTGGAGCGCTGGCGCTGGAAGAAAACCGGTCCGCATTATCACAAGCTCGGCGGCAAGATCGTCTACGCGCTCACTGACGTCGAAGCTTATGAGCGCCGACGCCGCGCCGAGACCCACTCCTCGATCCTCGGTTCGTGGGAGTGACCGCGATGGTTGGGAAAAACGAAGACCCGGGAGCGCTGGCCGGCGCTCAACGGGTCGATGTCACAATGCTGGCTGGCAATGATGACACCACAGACTTTAGTCCGACCACCATCGACCTTCAAGTCCGGACGTTGCTGCTGCGGTACGCCATGTCTGTGCCGATGGCGATGGTGGTCGCCGAACTCGCCTTCTTTGGGAGGTCGGCATGATGGATGCCATCCCTCCCTGTATCCTTGAATGCCCCGACACGGCCGAGATCGAGATGCTTCGCACGGCAGGCGTGGCGATCATGTCGCTGGCGAAGCCTTGGGCGATGAAGGTCGCATGCGGCTATCTTGCCTCCGACAACCGCTTCGAGCCTCACGGTCGCGGAGATCGCTGGTTTGCCTTCGACGAGGTTGGAGCCGGTGACATCGTTTTCTGGCATTGGCCGACCGGCAGGGTCACGACCTGGTACGGCCGCACCTTTGCCTTGGGCGCTGAGGTGATCGACAATCCCGGCACCTACAGCTTCGACTGCGCGCTCAACATCTTTGTCGATCCGCTGGATTGGCTACGCGCAAACCGCGACGGGATCGTGGTGCTCGACTGGGACCGCGCCTACGACCGACTCCGGGACGCGTCACGCATCGCCCTCGCGGTGATCCTTCCAAGACATAACGAACGTTCAGGTCACGGCCAACTTGGCGCACATCGACGGCTCTGTCCTTTTAGGCCATCGAGGAGTTGCGAGCGATGACTTCAAAGCCGCGAAAGCGCGCAAGGTCCGTGATGATATCCTCGCTGATACCGTCGGCCAGGCGACCGGTCGCTGTGTCGCCGCCGAGATTGGTGAAGGGGAGCACCGCGATCGATGCCTTGGCGATGGGCGGCTCGATCGGACGCATCCACCAGGCAACGACGCCGACGACGGCGGCAGCTACGAGCGCTGCAGCAGGGACGCGCATCCTGCCTCTCTGTTGGCGCAAGCGCAGCCGCCAAGGCCGACCGCTGCCGTTCAGCCTGATGCGATAGGCACGCACCGGGCGCGATATGTTGTTGACTTGCTGCTCGCCGGCGAAGTCGAGAGGAAGGTCGAGCTTCCCCTGGAGATGGTCGTAGACAGTGCCCGAGAGGAGTACGCCACCCGGATCGCATAGCTGCTCCAGCCGCGCGGCGACGTTAACACCGTCACCGAGAAGATCGTCTCCCTCCACTACCACGTCGCCGAGGTTGATGCCCATGCGGAAGACAATGCGACGCTCCGCCGGCGTTGCTGCTTGCGCCGCTGCGGTTTCGTACTGCCGTGCCACCGCGCACGTGGCGGCATCGACGACCGAGCCGAACTCCACGATGGCGCCGTCACCCATCAGCTTGACGATGCGACCGTTGTGTTTTGCCAGAAGTGGATCGATCACGTTGAAGCGCAGCGATCGGATCGCGGCAAGTGTTCCAGCCTCGTCATTCTCCACCAGCCGCGAATAGCCGACTATATCGGTGGCAAGGATCGCGACCAATCTCCGTTGCGTGCGCTCGCCGGTCATGTCCATGTCCTGCGCAGAGAGCTTATCTTAAGTCACGAGCGCGAAAAGAGGGAGGTCCGTCGAACTCGACGCTCAACAGCACAGGACTAGTAGCAGGTAGATCGATGTCCGGGTTCCTCGATAGGTGACGGCAAACAGCCATTCGGCTTGCGGCCCCATGCCAGGTGGCGTGGTAGAGTTCGTACACCTCTCACCTTGCACGGCGCTGTCCCCACTCGCCGTCGTTGCATTGCGAAGTCCTGCGTACAAATGTCGGAAAATGTCAGGATATCATGGCCTTAGCTGCCGTGATAGAATCCGTTCCGTAGTCATCCCCCGGGCGAATAAACACGCCGCCAATGACCCCGGGGGGGGCGATCAGAGCTGGTAGGGATCGAGCCGTAGACCCGGCCCGCTCCTTCGCTTTCACTGCCTCGAAATTGGGAATGGGGTATCCGCCCATGACGATCCCGCCCGAAGCCGCAGAAATCAGCCATTCTGGGGCCCCCATCGGGGGTAAAAGTGCCGCGATCCAGTCGACAAACTCTGGGGTAGAACGGGGGTTACACCAGCAACTGGCGGTGCAATATCGCCCGGTCTCGGCACTGATCCCCTATGCGCGCAACGCCCGCACGCACTCGGAGCGGCAGGTCGCTGAGATCGCAGCATCTATCCGGGAGTTCGGCTGGACAAACCCGATCCTGGTGGATGGCGATAATGGCATCATCGCTGGACACGGCCGGCTGCTGGCGGCGCGAAAGCTCTGCATGGCCGATGTGCCAGTGATCGAGCTTGCCGGATTGAGCGAGGCGCAGAAGCGGGCGCTGATAATTGCCGACAACAAGCTGGCCTTGAACGCCGGCTGGGACATCGACCTGCTTGGCGTCGAACTGGCGGACCTCCAGAGCATGGGGTTCGATCTGGCGCTCACGGGCTTTGGCGAAGAGGAGGTCGCCTCACTGATTGCCCGTGGCACGGCAGGCCTCAGCGATCCCGATGATATTCCAGAGACGCCGAGGCAGCCGGTCAGCCGGATCGGTGACCTATGGTTGCTTGGAAAGCACCGGCTGATCTGTGGCGATAGCACCAGGGCAGGGGTCGTCGAGCAGGTGCTGGCTGGCGTGAAGCCGCACCTACTTGTGTCCGATCCGCCCTATGGCGTTGCCTACGATCCGACATGGCGCAGCCAGTTGCCCGACCATGCCAATGTCGATCTTGCCCGCGGCACGGTGCTGAACGACGACCGTTCCGACTGGCGCGAGGCATGGGCGCTGTTTCCCGGCGATGTCATCTACGTCTGGCACAGCGCCCTGCACGCCGCCACCGTTGCCGAAAGCCTGGAGGCCTGTGGCTTTTCCATTCGCTCGCAGATTGTCTGGGACAAGACGCGGCTGGTAATCGGCCGAGGTGATTATCACTGGCAGCACGAGCCCTGCTGGTACGCAGTCAGGAAGGGGAAGAAGGGCCACTGGTCGGGCGACCGCAAACAGACGACGGTCTGGCAGATCGCGCATCGCAAGTCCGAGACAGGTCACGGCACCCAGAAGCCGGTCGAATGCATGAAAAGGCCGATCGAGAACAACTCCTCGCCCGGTCAGGCAGTCTACGAACCCTTTTGTGGTTCCGGCACCACCATCATCGCCGCCGAGATGACAGGCCGTATCTGCCATGCCATCGAGCTTAATCCTGCCTATGTCGATGTGACCATCACCCGCTGGCAGGATTTTACCGGCGAGGCCGCGACACTGGAGGCAACCGGTCAGAGCTTCGAGGAGGTGCAGGCCGAGCGGTATGGCGACGCCAGCCAGGCTTATGACGAGGTCCGGTCATGACGACGCATCCACCGCCACTCGACGGCAGCCAGTCCCGCACCGGTTCCTTCATCGAGGCAGTCGCCAACGTTATCGCCGGCTACATCGTCGCCATCATAGTGCAGCGGCTTGCCTATCCCCTGTTTGGCATTGACACGACACTGGCCACCGACGGCATGATTGCGGCCATCTTCACCACGGCCTCGCTGGCCCGCTCCTATGTGCTGCGACGCTTCTTCCAGCATCTCGCTGATGCCGACAAGCAGCACGATCTCCAAGGCAGCGAGCGCCTGAGGCAGCGCCTTGCCCGGAGACATCTGTGATGCGTGGACGCAAGCCGAAACCGCAGCTCTACCTCGTCGACAGCGATGAGGGTCCCAATTCGAAATCCCGGCGCAAACCAAAGCCGCCGACCTGTCCGGCGCATCTGAGCCCGACCGCCAAGACAGAATGGAAGAGGCTTGCCGCGAGCCTGCATCTGCGCGGCATCATCAGCGACAACGATCGCGCAGTGCTTGCGGCCTATTGCCAGGCGTATGGCCGTTGGGTGGAAGCCGAGCGGAAACTCGCCGAGACGCCACTGCTGATCAAGCTTCCATCCGGCTACATCCAGCAGTCCCCATGGCTGGCGATCGCCACCAAGCAACTGGAGATCATGCATAAATATGCAGCCGAACTCGGCCTCTCACCGGTCTCCCGCAGCCGCGTCACCAAGCTGCGCTCGCACGAGCAGAAGCCATGGGAGTTCGGTACCCGGCCGGCCGATGCATATTTGAAACCGCGGATCTGAAGACAAGCGGCCTACAGGCAACGGAGCAGACGCCGCGGGGCGAAGACACCGGGATATCCTTCCCAAGAGGGCGAAAACGGAAAGCTTGGTGCAGTAGGACAACGTTATGCAATTACGGCGTTGGTTGTCTCAATGAGCGATCCATTTTGTTCATGACCGGTGTGACGAGCATCCCATGCGCTATGATTGAACTCAGAACGACGAAGCAAACGGTGACCCAAAGGAGTTCTGGTCGCTCGAAATCAGCCTGCCCGAGCGCGAACGCCAGATAATAAAAGGATCCGAGACCACGGATACCAAAGAAGGCTATCACTCCCTTTTCGGCAGCAGGTGCTGCATATCCGGCAAGCCCCACCCAACCGGAGAGGGGTCTTATAGCGATTAAGATCAGGACTGCGGTGATCACGACCTGCCAACTCAGCGCGCCAAAGACTGCCCCTTCGCCGATAGCAGCTCCAAAGCAGACCAGCAGAACCATCATTAGCAGCCGTTCGATCTGCTCGGCAAAGTTATGCAGATTTTCGTGGTAATGATGTTTACGCTCGACCGATCGAAGCGCGACGGCGGCAACGAACACGGCGAGAAAGCCATACCCGTGCAAGAGCTCGGTTGAGCCGTACGCGAGACAGGTGACGCCGAGGGCGACAAACCCATCCCTGGTTTCCGAGAGCCCGGCGCGTTTAGGCAGTCGAAACGTCAGATATCCCATTGTCTTTCCGCCGAGCCATCCTATTGCGATCCCGGCGGCAATTTTCCAGATGACATCGACCAGAAACCAATCGGCAAAGAACGGCTCTCCGGACGCCTGCGACAGGGCGATGGCAATCGCCAGATGGACGAATGGGAACGCCGCCCCATCGTTCAGGCCAGCTTCTGAGGTTAGTGCAAAACGAACCTCGTCCTCCTCGCCAGATTGAGGGGGGCCAACTTGTATGTCACTCGCAAGCACAGGATCAGTTGGTGCGAGGGCCGCTCCGAGGAGAAGCGCCGACGCGATGCCAAGTCCCAGAATTGACCAGCCGAGAAACACGATGCCCGCGATGGTCAGAGGCATCGAAATGCCGAGGAGGCGCCATGATGTCTGCCAACCGGCTAAAGAGAGGGGACGATCGAGCTTCAATCCGGCTCCCATCAACGAGACAATGACGACGAACTCCGTCAATTTCTCAGTAAGGTACCGGTTCTCCAGAGGGTTCATCCCCACGACGGGGGCAAAAGGTGACCAAGCCAGGACAGCGCCAATGCCGATGCACACCATCGGCAGTGAAATTGGCATCCGTTTCAGCAGCAGTGGCAGCCATGCTGTTAGCAGCACGACCACGCCGAATGCGGCCAAGATAAGAGCGTAGGGTTCCGCGGCGTCTAGCATCACAACCGCCTAACTCCACAAGCGCCACCGTCCAGGATTTCTTTCGCCATGTGGACTCACATCTTAGTCGGGAGGCTTAAGGTGCCTTGGACCCGGCATCGGGGAAACCGATGATTTTACAGAATTCGGAAGATAATGATTCGCGCATTGGGCGGGCGAACATTTTCCCGCATTTTGCAGATTCAAGTCGGGCTAGTGGCGACCGGTCCGATCGCCACGCTTCGAAGAAGCTATTGCTGTCGTCAGCGCCGAGACAAATGCGATCAGCGTAACGGTGAGAAAGGGGCTACTGTTTGCACTGACCGGCGGCCGGGAAGGAGTTGGAGCATCGGCGATCGACGTCGTCAGGTGCTTCAGGTCTGGCCTTGTCCCCAAGCTCGTGGCGTAGGCGCGAGTGAGTTCTGCGCCGAGAAGAAAAATCGAGGATGAGTAGAACACCCACAAGAGCAAAACAATCAAGCTGCCTGCCGCACCGTAGGACGAGGCCACTGCGCTGGTTCCGAGATACCATCCGATCAAGGACTTCCCAATGGTGAAGAGAACGGCCGTCGTCACCGCGCCGAAACGGACGTCTCTCCATGCCAGCGAACGATCAGGCAGAACTTTGTAGATCGCAGCAAAGAGCAATGCCACGAGTGACAGTGACACGATGGTGTTGACGAACGAAAGGATGACTTCGCCGAACGGCAGGCGGGCATTGATGAAATCACCAAGCCCTGAAATTGCAGCGCTCGCAGCGAGAGACACCAGCAGCAGAAATCCCAGCGACGCAACCAGTCCCAAACTTGCCGCTCTGGCTCTCACCAACCCGGACAGGCTTGTGGAACTGGGCTCAACCTTCCAGATCTGATTAAGCGAAGACTGCATTTCCCCAAATACGCCAGATGCGCTGGCGATTAGGGTGATCAGCGCAACCGAAGCGGCGAGCACTCCACTTGCCCTGTTGGAAGCGCCTTCGATGATCGCCTTGAGCAAGTCGGCGCCCTGCGGACCAAGGAGACCGGTCAGTTGCGCGGTTACAGCCAGTTGGGCAGCGTCTCGTCCGACGGCAAGGCCGGCGACTGCAATAACGATCAACAGAATGGGAGCAAGCGATGTGGCCGCGTAAAACGCCATGGCCGCGGCATGGGAAAGCGCATTGTCGTTGATGAAGCCCGCGACTGCGGTTTTTACGAGAGTCCAGACGCGACCAAGAACGAGTTTCATTTGCGCTCCCTCGGCCAGATCCTGTGGATCAGGAGATGCTATTCCACCTTGAAGTCGCCTTGTGGTGGGATTGTTCCGCACCGTGACCGAGTTGGGCCACCCGAGAATTCGGTCCAGGCATGAATAGTGTCGTGACAAGCGCTGCGTGAGGGTTTGGCCGATTTCAGTTCCTGGCGTGAGAACTATCACTCAGCCTATGCAATCGGAGTGGAGGTATATTTGACTGGCGAGATGCCGGCACCGCGATATCTTGTGTCAGAACTCATCCGGAACAGGATTTGATGACCGTTTTCTCGGTGCGGCATTCGACGGTCTATCGCTATCGACGTCCAGTCGGCTTCGGTGAGCACAACCTGATGTTCCGGCCCCGCGATAGCTATGACCAGCGCCTGCTCCACGCATCGCTCGTCGTCGACCCGGAACCGGCGTCCATCAACTGGGTTCACGACGTTTTCGGAAACTGCGTCGCGCACGTGGCCATTTCGAGGCGTGCAAAGGAGCTTCGCTTCGAGACCACCATTCGCGTCGATCACACGCCATCCGCCGCACCGGATTTCCGTATTGACGAGACCGCACTCGCCTATCCCTTTGAATACGATCCCGACGAGTTGCCGGATCTCGCAAGCACTATCCGTCCCCATTTTGCCGACGACGGCGGAGCGGTCGCCGATTGGGCGAAGCAGTTTGTGAGAGGCAGCTCGAAGAGCGAGACGGGAAAAGTGCTCATGACCTTGTGCTACGCCATCCATGAGGGCTTTTCCTACGCTCGCCGTTCCGAGCATGGCACGCAGCCGCCGCTGATTACACTGCGCTCGCGCAAGGGCTCCTGCCGGGACTTCGCGCTCCTGATGATCGAGGCAGTCCGCTCACTCGGCTTCGCGGCCCGGTTTGTCACCGGCTACATCTATGTCACCAGCCGCGATGGACAGACCAATCTGGGAGGCGGAGCCACACACGCCTGGTGTCAGGTCTATCTCCCCGGCGCGGGTTGGGTGGAGTTCGATCCGACGAACGGGATTGTAGGAAACCGCGACCTCATCAGAGTTGCGGTCGCACGCGATCCGAAACAGGCAGTTCCACTCTCCGGAAGCTATTTCGGTCGTGCTTCCGACGATCTGGGCCTGACGGTTCAGGTCAACGTCACGACGGAACTAAACCCAGGGAAGTAGGCCGAGCCCAAAATCTTGGCATGGAACTGAGCCAGTAGTTTCGGCGTTGCAGCGCACCTTCTTCAATTTTTCTAAGAGTGCTTCATGAAGATCCGCGCTGGCTTCGATATCGCTTACGAATGTCCGCAGCCGACGCAGATGCTGCTGGCGCTCGATATTCATCCTTCCCGGCGCGCCGATCTTCTCACTAGCCATGAACTGAGGTTCGATCCTGTGGTGGAGGCGTGGGGCTATGTCGATGGTTTCGGGAACGCCTGCACGCGGGTGACGGCACCGGCCGGCATCCTCAACATCGCGACAGAGTTCGAAATCTACGACAGCGGACGACCGGATATGGTCGCCTCGGATGCGGTTCAGCACGAGGTGAAGGATCTGCCCGACGACGTTCTCGTGTTTCTGCTTGCAAGCCGCTACTGCGACACCGACCGGCTTGGCGACTTGGCGTGGTCGACTTTCTCACAAACCCAGCCGGGGTGGGCACGGGTGCAGGCGATCTGCGACTTCGTTCACAATCATATTGCCTTCAACTATCAGAATGCGGACTCACTGCGCACAGCGCATGGCGGCTGGACCGATCGGACCGGTGTCTGTCGCGACTTTGCCCATCTGGCGATCACACTTTGTCGGTGCATGAATATTCCGGCTCGCTACTGCACAGGCTATCTTGGTGACATCGGCGTGCCGCCAGTCCCCGATCCGATGGACTTCTCGGCGTGGTTCGAGGTCTACCTCGGCGGACACTGGTATACGTTCGATGCGCGCCACAATGTCCCTCGAATTGGTCGCATCCTGATGGCAACCGGGCGCGACGCGACCGATGTCGCTCTCTCGACCAGTTTCGGCCCCGCCAGGCTAATGCGCTTCGATGTCATCACTGAAGAAATCTCATGAGTAGCGTCCTGAATATTCTGGCGTCCGGCGCGGTGACACTTGCTGGCGGCGACACTCTCGGGTCTGAGTCAGGCCCGGCACATTCCGACTATTGCCCTACTCGTCTCCATGCCTAATATTGCTAGGACAACCTAAGGTCGGTGGTGACTTGCTCGCACGACCATCCCCGCGACAGGAGTGAGCATGGCAACCTTCACCGTGACGGAACAATCGGCCGCCGGCGCCGGGTCGCTCGCGGCGGCCATTTCCGCTGCCGCGGCGAGCGCAGGCCCCGACAGGATCGTGTTCGCGGCGGATGTCAAGAACATCGTCACCTCCGGCACACTGACAATCGACAGCAACCTCGTGATCGACGGCGACCGCAACAATGACGGCCTGGCCGACGTTACGATATCGTCGGATTTCAACACCGACGGCGTCGGTGACCATACGCTGTTCGTGCTAGGCACCGGCGCGACCGTGACGTTCGACGGCCTGGTTTTCACGAAGGGATACGATGCCGGTTCTTCCGCAAGCGACATCGCCGTCGGTGCGATCCTCAACAACGGCACCGCGACGATCAAGAATTCGCAGTTCCTCGACAATCAAGCGGTCGGATGGGTCGGCCAGAACGGAGCGACGGGCGGGTCGCCGACTCTCCGGGGCGGGGACGGCACAGCCGGCGGCGCGGCGGTTGGAGCGATCCTCAATCGCGGCACAATGACCGTTCAGAACACGCGCTTCGAGGATAATTCCGGCATCGGCGGCAATGGTGGCGCTGGCGGGCAAGGCGGCTACATTCCCGCCAGCCCGCCGTTCGGCCTTGAAGCCGGCGGAAGTGGCGGAGATGGGGCCAATGGTGGGTTCGGAGCCGGCGCAATCGTCAATTTCACGGCGGGCAAACTGACGCTCTCCGGCACGGTGTTCGACGACAATGTCGGCGTGGCGGGCAATGGCGGCAATGGTGGCGATGGAATTCCGGTTGGCTTGAGCATAGACGCGTATGGGGGCAACGGCGGCACGGCCGGCCATGGCTCGGCCACGGTTCTCGACTTCGGCGCGTTATCTGGAACGGGCACCACCAGCGGCGGCTCGTTCTCGGGCGGCACTGGTGGGAACCAGGGAGACCATCCTCCGGACTCGGACTATCCCTACATTCGCCCCGACGGGTTCGGCGGGGTCGACATTACGAGGATCGGCACCGCTGGAAGCGATGCGCGCACCGGAACGGGCCTATCGGAATTGTTTGCCGGGCTTGGCGGCAACGACACCTTTGTCGTTGCGTCGGGCGGAAACGACACTTTCCATGGGGGTGACGGCACCGACACCGTCGTCTTCTCCTCGATCGCGGGCAGCGTGCACTTCAATCTCTTTTCCGCCAATCTGCAATCCGTGGGTGGCGGCACTCTAAGCGTTACTGGCGTCGAGAACGCGACCGGTGGCAGCGGCAACGACACCCTGACCGGCGACGCAGCCGCCAATACGCTGAACGGCGGTTCCGGCAACGATACGCTCGACGGTGCCCTCGGCGCGGACGTGTTGAACGGCGGCAGTGGCAACGACACTTTTTACGTCTCGGATGCTGGAGACGTTGTCGTGGAGGTGGCCGGGGGCGGCACGGACAGGGTCTTGGCGGATGTGGACTACGTCTTGTCGGCAGACGCTTCCGTCGAGGCATTGGCGACGAAGAATGCCGCGGGCAAATCGACGATCGACCTCACGGGTAATGATCTTGCCCAGACCATCTCCGGCGATGCGGGCAGCAACATTTTGCGCGGTTTGGGCGGCGACGACACACTGAACGGCGGCGACGACCTGTCGGTCGACACGCTCTATGGCGGGAGGGGCGACGACATTTTCCGCGTCTACACCAATTCCGACCGGGTGCGCGAGAATAATGGCGAGGGCTTCGACCGGGTGCTCGCCAGCCGCGACTTCACGCTGTTCGCCTCCGCCGAGATCGAGATGCTGACCACCAGCAGTTCCACCGGCAAGGACGCGATCGTGCTGGTCGGCAATGCGTTTACCCAGACCATCATCGGCAATGCCGGCGACAATGTGCTGAACAGCGCCGGCGGCGGCGACACGTTGCGCGGGCTCGGCGGCAACGATCTTTACCACCTCAATAACGACGACACCGTCATCGAGAACGCCAATGGCGGCACCGACACCGTCAACGCCCATTCAAACTACGTGCTGGCGGCGGACGCTCATGTCGAGGTGCTACAGTCGAACGACCCCGGCGGCACCTTCGCGCGCGACCTGACCGGCAATGCGTTTGCTCAAACCATCATCGGCGGAGCCGGTGCCAACCGGCTGCACGACGGCGGCAAGGGCGCGGCCGACATCCTGCGCGGGCTCGGCGGCGACGACACCTATGTCGTCTACAATGCCGGCGACGTGATCGAGGACACCGCCGGCATCGACCGCGTCCTGGCCGGCGTCAGCTTTGCGCTCAAGGCTGGCGTGACGGTCGAGATGCTGACCACCACGTCAGGCAGCGGCAAGGGCGCCATCAACCTAACCGGTAACGAACTGTCGCAGGAGATCGTCGGCAATGCCGGCGAGAACGTGCTGAGTTCCGGCGCGGTGGGCGGCGTGGATACGCTGCGCGGCCTCGGCGGCAACGACATCTATCGCGTCTACAATGCAGGCGATGTCGTCGCCGAGGAGGCGAGCCAGGGCAGCGCCGACCGGGTCATGGCCTCGGTCAGCTACGCGCTCGGCGCGGGCGTGTATGTCGAGATGCTGACTACCAACAGCTCGATCGCGACGACCCCGATCAACCTAACAGGCAACGCGTTGCATCAGACCATCACCGGCAATGCCGGCGCCAACGTGCTCTCCGACGGCGGTGTCGGCAAGGCCGATACGATGAGCGGGCTTGGCGGCAACGATACCTACCGGGTCTACAATTCCGGCGACGTTATCGTCGAGACCTCAAGCCAAGGCACGGCCGACCGGGTCATGGCCGCAGTGGACTATAAGCTCGGTGCGGGCGTCTATGTCGAAAGCCTCACCACCAACGGCACGTCGGGCAAGTCGGCCATCGATCTCACCGGCAACGAGATCGCCCAGGAGATCATCGGCAACGCTGGCGACAACCGCCTGGAGGGACGTGAAGGCAACGACACGCTGCGCGGGCTTGGCGGCGCCGACACCTTCGTCTTCAATACAAAACTCGGCGCGTCGAACATCGACACGATCGTCGACTTCAATGTCGTCGACGACCGTTTTCTGCTTTCGGACGCGATCTTCACCAAGCTGAACACGGGAGTGATGCTGTCGGGTTATTTCCGCGCCAACACCACCGGCCTGGCGCAGGATTCCTCCGACCACATCATCTACGAGCGCGACAGCGGCAAACTGTTCTACGACGCCGACGGCGTCGGTGGTTCGGCCGGCATCCACTTCGCCACGCTGACCGTCGGACTGGCGCTCACCAACGCCGACTTCTCCGTGGCGTAGGCCGCCGACGTCGACAACTCAACTCCCGCCCGTTTTCGGGCGGGAGGTGGAGACCGCACACATTACCCAAAGGAACGTCCCCTTAGGCGGACTACCGGCGGAGCGAATTATGCCCGACCGTCGGTGCAACCATGAAGATGCCCTCAAATATTCAGTGCCGGCTGATCATGCACCTGTTTTCGCCAGCGCGATGGGGCCGTGCCCTTGTGGGCAGCGAACACGCGGCTGAAATGCGCGCTGTCATTGAAGCCGCAGGAAAAGGCGATATCGGTGATCGACCGGTCCGCCGTCTCCGGTGCGGCCAGCAGCCGGGCAGCGCGGTTCACCCGCTCTTCCCAAAGGCGGTTCATGATCGTTTCCCCGCGCTCCGCGAACAATTTCTGCAGGAGCCGCAGCGATACTTTGAGCTGCTGCGCCATTTCCGCGGGAGCAAGGTCCGGCTCGTCGGATCGCAATGCGATAAGGCGGAGGGCACGGGCATAAAGGTCTGCCTGGCGCGCCGCCGGCAGGCCACGGGCTTTCGCGATCTCGGCGGCGTCGCGCGTCGCGCCGAGCGCCAGCGCGATGAGATCGTGGACGTGGCTCACTGCCAGTCGGGAGGACTCGGCCGATATGGGTGCTTCGCCTTTGAACACGAGGTCGGTATAGCCTGTCAGCAGCCGCATCGCCTCCGCATCACTCGGGATTGGGCAGAGCAAGGCGTCATCCAAACTTGCGATCGCCGGCGCGAGATCGCTCCTCAGCAGGGAGTAGTTTGTCAGCCGCGCGGCCGTCCGCTCCATGAAAAATGTGTCATGGCTCGAAGCCAGGAAAGCACCGCCCTCTTGGACGATTACTTCTCGGCCGCGCTGCGTTGCTGTGGCCGTCCCTTCATGGACCACCACCAGCACGAGGTCGCGTGCCCCGTCCGCGTCCATTTCGCGCGTGCGGGCAATGCGAACTGCGTCAGAGGCGATGTGCGCAATTCCAAGACCAGGCATCACAAAAGTGTTCGCGCCGAAGTCGAACCAGTCCCGGGTAGCCTTTACATCCAAATTCCCCGTTGCGCGTGTGAGCATTTCCCGAAACGCATCCAGCCGCCTGCCCGGCGGCAACTCACCCGTCGAGAACCTGATCTGCCGAAATGCTTCGTCCGCCGGAGCCATGCGTTCGCTCTCAGTCAAAAGGCCGGGCGCTCTCGGTCAAGCGCGCCAGGCGCCTGCCTGTTACTCCTCCCGAACAGGAAAGCCGACCGTTAGGGGCAAGCTGGAGATGACGATAATGACCGAAATGTGTCCCGACCCTTCTGGTGATGGTTCATGTCGCAGACCGGGAGACGTTCTCTCCATAAGCCATCAACGGTCTTGACAGTTCTACTGAAGATATGGCAGTATAGCTGCCAACACAAGGTGGACAATGACCGAGACGATGACACCGATGTCGGCGCGCGCCGAACTGGCCATGCTTACCCAGGACAGGATCATGCGCGGCGTCGCCGACATCCTAGCGACGGGCAATGGCGACGTCACCTTCAAGGCGCTTGCGACGGCCTCAGGCGTGCCGGAGCGCACGATCTATCGCCACTACGCCACCAAGGAAGTCGTGCTGAGCAGCTTCTGGAGCTGGATGAACGAAAGGCTCGGCATGCCGGCGCCACCTCGTTCGCCCGAGGAACTGGTCGAGCAGGTGCCGGCCGTGTTCGAAGCCTTCCAGGCTGGTGAGCCGCTCGTGCGGGCGATGCTGCACGATCCTCACGGGCGAACCGCACGGCTGGGCGGCGGCGACGCGCGGCGCGAAAAATTTGGCGAGGCGCTGAAGGATGTCCTGGCCGGGCTGGAGCTTTCCGACCGGACACGGCTGCTGGCAAGCGTGCAGGTGCTGTTCTCGGCCGCCGGCTGGGAGACGATGAAGGATTATTGGGGCCTGTCCTCGCCGGAGGCCGCCGACGCGGCGCAATGGGCGATTCAGGCATTGATCGAACACGCAAAGAGAAGCGCCGCGCCGCCCCGGTCGGATGCGGATGCCAGCCCGGCCGCTTCGCGCGAGGAGAGTTGATTATGCTTTATCATGCCTCATTCAACGTGCGGGAGCCTGAAAAGGTCGCTCAGGCGTTGGCCGGGATGCTGGATGCCACCACGATCCGCGCGCCGGTTCCGCCGTTCCCGGAGGGCTCGTGGTTCGTCTGCTTCGGTGATGACAATGGCTCGTTCCTCGAAGTTCTGCCGTGGGGAAACATCCTCGACCCCGACACCCGCTTCGGCATCGGCTTCGACGGCGACATGCGGCCCCGCGCCGGCAGCCATGTGCTGGTGCGCACGCCGCACGCCAAGGAAGAGATCAGGGCGAGGGCCGAACAGCTCGGCTGGCGCTGCGAGTTCGTCAATGCACGGCTGTTCGAGGTGGTGAAGGTCTGGATCGAGAACGCCGTTCTCGTCGAGTTCCTGCCGCCGGAATTCGTGCCTGCCTATGTTTCGACGTTCGGGGCGGACGGCATCCGGTCGCTCGATGGAAAGCTACGGGCCATGGAAGCCTAGTCGAGAGCGAATCCCGGCTCCAGCAAGCTGGAAGACAGCTTGGGGCCGAACGCTACAAGCCAGTGAAGAAATAATTCATTCGGCCGGCGACGGCCGGAGATAGAGATTGCGCGCCCATTGGGCGCCGGCAAACCAGGTCATGCTGGCAGCAGCCTTTGGCTTGACAGTGACAACCTCCAGGCAGGTGAACTCGGCAAGGACTGGGCGTCTGCCTTTCAAAAAAGGGTCGGACAGCGTTCGGGCAGGTGACGGCATGATTGCACCAGTCGAACCCGCGCCCTGACGGGTTTCTGGAACCATAGGCGAGACAACTCGCCTGGCGCACGGCCTCAAGCAACAAAAACAAACTCACGATCCAACTGGAACTCACCCGCCGCCGGCATGCCGGCGGCGAACCCTGCCGCGCGCCGGCAGCAACCCGCCGCGTGTGCGGCAGATCAAACTTTTAGAGGAATGACATCATGGCTATTTTCAATGGCGACGAGGGTAACGACCTTTTAACCGGTGGCGGCGATGCCGACACACTGAACGGTTTGGGCGGCGATGACACGCTGCGCGGCCTCGGGGGCGCTGATGCGCTTGACGGAGGCGAGGGAATTGACACCGCGGACTATAGCAAATCCGGCGCGGCTGTCTTCATCGACCGGGTCTTTGGCACGGCCGAGGGCGGCGATGCTCAAAGCGACGGTTATACGTCGGTTGAGAATTTCATCGGCTCCGCCTTTGGCGACGGCTTGCTCGGTGACAACGGCGCCAACCTCATCAATGGAGGGTCCGGCGATGACACCATCTTCGGGAATGGCGGCAACGACGTGCTCGTCGGAGGATTCGGCGGTGACATCATTGGCGGCGGGGACGGCATCGACCTCGCCAATTATAAAGACTCCGATGCCGGCGTTATCATCGATCTGCTGAACGGAACCGCAAGCGGCGGACATGCTGCCGGTGACATTGTCGGAGGCATAGAGAATCTCGTTGGTTCGGTGTTTGCGGACACATTCACCGGCGACAATTTCGACAACCGCATCGAGGGAGGCAACGGCGATGACGTCATCTCCGGCCTCGGCGGAAATGACCGGTTGTTTGGTGCAAATGGCTTCGACACGCTGTCGGGCGGTGAGCAGAATGATTTTCTTATCGGGGGGTCCGGCGGCGACTTCCTGGATGGTGGCGCCGGCATCGACGCGGCCGACTACTCGACTTCGAGCGCCGGCGTCACAGTCAAGCTTACAGGTGGCCTCGGCGACGCCGGCATCGGCACGCATGGCGATGCCGAAGGAGACTTTCTGGTTGGCATCGAGAATATCCAGGGATCAGTCCACAGCGACACGCTCGAAGGAGACGGCTTTGGCAACGCCATGAATGGTCTTTCTGGCGACGACACCTTGCGCGGCCTGTCCGGCAACGACATCCTCGCCGGCCAGGTGGGGGCAGATACGATCGACGGCGGCGATGGCATCGACGCGGCGGCGTATGACTCGTCCGACGCCGGCATTACTATCTCCCTGCTGCTTGGCACCGGCGAAGGTGGTGATGCGCAGGGCGACACGCTGATCAACATCGAGAATGTGATCGGTTCGGGTCTCGGCGACGTCATTAGCGGCAACGGCGCCGACAACCGCCTCCTCGGCCTGAGCGGCTCCGACGAACTCAGCGGCTTCACCGGCAGGGATGTGGTCGAGGGCGGTGCTGGCATCGATCGGCTTTCCGGGGGCGACGGCGACGACACCCTGGTCGGCGGCGCGGATGGCGACGATCTCTTCGGTGACGACGACAACGACATCCTGATCGGCGGAGCTGGCGCGGACGATTTGGACGGCGGTGACGGCATCGATATCGCCGACTATTCTGCATCGTCGGCGAATGTGCAGATTTCGCTCCGCCTCAACACCGCTGCTGGCAGTGACGCGCAGGGTGACAGTCTCGCCAACATCGAGCAGGTTGCCGGCGGCGCTTTCGACGACGACCTCGAAGGTGATGACAAGGCTAACAAGCTGTTCGGCAACGCCGGCAGCGACGTCATTGTCGGTGGTGGCGGGGGGGATACTCTCGACGGTGGAGCCGGTAAAGATACGTTGAGCGGCGGCGAAGGCAACGATCTCTATATCGTGACCGCTACCGACAGCATCATCGAGGGGGTAGGCGAAGGCACGGCCGACCGTGTGGCGGCGTTTGAAGACTTCACCCTCGGCGGCGGCGACAATATCGAGATCCTGTCGACGACGGATACAAAGGGCACATCCTCCATCTCCCTGACCGGCAACACGCTGAAGCAGGAAATCCTTGGCAACGCAGGCGCTAACGTCCTCCACACGGGTGGCGGCGTTGCCGATGTGATGAAGGGTCTCGGTGGCAATGACATCTACCGGGTGTTCAACTCGGGCGACGTCGTCGTCGAAACCGCCGGCAACGGCTTCGACCTGGTGCTCGCGGCGGTGGACTACAAGCTGGGGGCCGGTGCCGAGATCGAGCAGCTCTTCACCAACGGCTCTTCCGGAACGTCAGCGATCGACCTGACCGGCAATGCATTCCAGCAGGAAATCGCCGGCAATGCCGGTGCGAACATTCTTCATGACGGCGGGGCGGGCGAATTCGACCTGATGCGGGGCTTCGGCGGCAACGACACCTACCGGGTGTTCAACTCCGGCGACGTCATCGTCGAAAGCACCTCGCAGGGCAACGCCGACAAGGTGGTCGCGGCTGTCGACTACAAGCTCGGCGGCGGCGTCGATATCGAGATCATGCAGACCAACGGCTCGACCGGCACCTCGGCGATCGATCTGACCGGCAACGAGTTTGGCCAGCAGATTATCGGCAACGCCGGCGCCAACCGGCTGGAGGGCAAGGGCGGCATCGACACGCTGCGCGGTGGCAGCGGCGCCGACACCTTCGTCTTCGCCTCGACGCTGGGCGCCGCCAATGTCGACAAGATCCTCGACTTCAGCGTGCCGGCCGACCGCACGCTGTTGTCCGACGCGATCTTCACCGCGCTCGACACCGGCACGCTGTCGGCGGCGGCGTTCCGCGCCAACAACACCGGTCTGGCGCAGGATGCTTCCGACCACATCATCTACGAGCGGGATAGCGGAAAACTGTTCTACGACGCCGATGGCGTCGGCGGTTCGGCCGGCATCCACTTCGCCACGCTCACAGGCGGCCTGGCGCTCACCAACGCCGACTTCTCGGTGGCGTAGGCTCTCACAAACACTTCACCTGGCGCCGCCCCCTTCAGTGGGTGGGCGGCTGCTGGTGGGCCGCTTCAGCCAAAAAAATGCGCAAACTCTTGGCGGTGGCGCGCAATGGAGAACAATCCAATGAAATCCTGTAAGTTCATCCGCGGCGGCAAGCAGTTTCGCGGCAGGCAGGGCCTTGACTACTTCGCCGGCATCTCGGCCGAGACCGTGGGCTCGGAGGGCATCTGCATGCACCTTCTGACGATGCCGCCGGGGGCAACTGCGAAAGCGCATTACCACCAAGCCCACGAGACCGCGATCTACATGCTGGAAGGCGTGATCGAGGTAGCTCACGGTCCGAACCTGGAGCGTGTCGATCGCGGCCAGGCCGGCGACTTTGTCTACATCCCGGCCGGCGTTCCGCACCAGCCTCGCAATCCAACCGGGCAGGTGGCGAAAGCCCTGATCGCCAGGACCGATCCGAAGGAGCAGGAAAGTGTCGTCCTTCTTACCGAAGAGGAAGCGACCATGCGGCCTCACATGCGGGAGGATCGTCATGATCTGGATTGAGATAATTGGATTCGTCGGCAGCGGCTTCGCCATCCTCACCTACTGGATGCGCGACATGCTCGCGCTGCGGATCGTCGCCATTCTGAGCTGCGTCTTCTTCATCGCCTATGCAGCGATGATAGGCAGTTACCCGTTGATTCTCATGGAATTGACCCTGCTGCCGATCAACACCTATCGGCTGTTCGAACTGCTGCGGCCACGCTGTGGGCCAGTGGCTCCACTTCCGCGCCGGCCGGTCACCGAAGGAGCCGACCGGCGAAAACCTCAATCTTCTACGGAATCAAACGATGCTATCCATGGAAAAATACCAT
This sequence comes from Mesorhizobium yinganensis, assembly GCF_040081985.1. Taxonomy (NCBI): domain Bacteria; kingdom Pseudomonadati; phylum Pseudomonadota; class Alphaproteobacteria; order Hyphomicrobiales; family Phyllobacteriaceae; genus Mesorhizobium; species Mesorhizobium yinganensis. The sequence goes on from NZ_JBEBMH010000039.1 coordinate 24,620, forward strand.
GCCGGGGACATAAGACCCGCGGATCGGTCGGAGACGACCGAAATCTCCTCCCTGATCGCAGCCGCCTTCGAGCCCTTTCGTGGCAATGCGCCGACCGAAGCGCTCAGACTCTATATCGAGAATTCGTGCAACATCGACGAACGCTGGGACAAGGGCCAAGTGCTGGTGCTTGACCACAATGGCCGCATCGTCGCCACCGTCACCTATTATGCCGATGCGACGCTGGAAGGTCTTGGCTGGCCGCACGGGTTCGCCGGGTTCCGCACGCTGGCCGTGCATCCACAGGCGCGCAGTCACGGCTTCGGCCGCCGCCTTGTCGACCGCTGCATCGACAACGCCCGCCGCGACGGCGCCAAGGCGGTCGGCATCCATTCCGCCGCCTTCATGGAACGGGCATGCGGCATGTATGAGCGCGCCGGCTTTGTGCGGTGCCCTCAATACGACATCTACGCCTCCAGCATTCTTGGCTTCGACCGCAGCCTCGGTGACGAACTCGTCATCGCGTATCAGCTGCCGTTGCCGGAGAGTTAATCGCCATCACACTTCAAGATCGCTTCGACGCCCCCCACTAGATGTTTGACCCCTGAGTTTGATGGTGCCTGGTTTTCCAGGCAATGGAAGGATGTGCTATAGGACAGGTTCTTCACGGCCGCGCCACAACGACAGAGGCGATCCGTCGAGTAATACAAAATATTCAAGAGAGCCTGGGGCTCAAAGCTCTACGGGTTTAGTCCCAAGACCGTCGCCAATATAGGCCACGATCCCGCATCTGACCCGTTCGTCACTTCATCGCTGTCTTTGAGCGCCACGGCATCTCACGGCTGCCGAAGTGGAGGACGGCATAGGCATCAAATGCCTGTCTGCGGGAACAGTTGTTGCTCCGACCCCTATTTCGCGATTCTTAATAGGATCACGCTAACGGTGGTCTGTTAACGACCTTGCGACGGCAGAGGTGGTCGAGTTGAGCAAAGCAACACCGGCGGTTGATGTGTCCAGTCAAGGCGATCCTGTGGCAGCGGTTGAACAGGTAGTTCAGCAGCTATTCCACGGATTGATGCTTGGATTGCGCGGTATCGGCGAAGTGAGGGGCTTGCTATCAGCATCCGATGACGGGCTTTTGGCAGAGGGTTCGTCTTGGGCATTGGCGCATGGAATCGCGCTGGTTGTCCTCTTAAGCGCAGCCGCCTCGAGCCTTGCGGTGTTTTACCTTTTCCGTTCGTTCCTACATCAGCAACTGGCTGGAAACGACACAATCGGTCACTTGAATCGCGCGCTGCGGCAACTGGTCGTCGATCTCATCGCGTTGGCCGTATTTGTCGGCGTAGCACGCCTCCTCGAGGCGCTTATCACGAGCAATGGCAGTTACACGCAAAGCCTAGTCCGAGCCATCGTCATGGCCGTAATCGTCGCCCTTTGCTGGGCGATCCTCGGTCGGTTGCTGTTTTCGCCCAATGAAGCGCGCGTCCGTCTCGTCGAAATCGCAAGGCCGCGCTGGCATTGGACCATGCTCGTCATCTACGGCGCCATCGGCGCGTTTTTCGCTCAGACAGTGCGTTTGGGTTACGCCAAAGGCGCCGATCCTTTGGCGCTTGAGGGCTGGTTCTTCATGGGAACAACGATTCTGACCGTCGTGAAACTTTTGTGGTTCATCGGCGGCGCGCGCGACATGCGGCGCGCATTTGCCGGCAGGGAGCCAGGTCGCCTTCGCTGCGTCGCTGCCTACTGCCTGCCCGCGTTCTACGTGCTAACGGCCTTGCTCATCTGGTTGGCTAGTGGGCTGGCCGCCGGCACGCCGCAAAGCCCAAGCTGGATCTCCGCCACCGGCTCGACACAGATAGTCCTTCTTTTTCTGCCCGTCCTCGCGCTTGGTACCCATGCACTTGCGGCAGCGGTGATCCGCCGTGTTATTGCCTCAGGTGAGCGCACACATTTCGAGATGGCGATGCTTCAGGGTCTGCAGGTATTGTTGACCGGAGCAATATGGCTCACGGGCATCTATCTGATCTTCAGACTTTGGCGGCCGATCCTTACGGATACGGCTGACGCACCGGCGCTGCATTTCCTCATCCAGATTGAACGCGTGATACTGGCTGTCGTGCTCGCTTTCGCATTCTGGAGTTTCCTGCGCACCTTCTTCGAGCGCTTGGCGCCATCCAAACGGCCCCTGATACCAGGCACCACCGACGACGGGGGTCCGGTTGCGAGTGCCGGCCGCCTCTCGACCGTCATGCCCATTATCCGTAACATCGCGTTCGGCGCGATTCTCGCGATACTAGGACTCGTGGTACTATCCTCCATCGGCGTTGATATCGGCCCTCTTATCGCGGGTTTTGGGATTCTCGGCCTCGCGATCTCCTTCGGTTCCCAGACGCTGGTGAAGGACATTGTGTCTGGCATCTTCTTCATCGCGGACGATGCGTTTCGCGTTGGAGAATATGTCGATAGCGGAAGACTGAAGGGCACCGTCGAGCGCATTACGCTGCGTTCGCTGCAGTTGCGGCACCAGAACGGTCCGCTTAACACCATTCCCTTCGGCCAGATTCAGTCGATTACCAACTACAGCCGCGATTGGAGCACGATCAAATTCGAGATGCGCTTCGATCGAGACGCAGACCCCGAGCGCATCCGCAAGACTGTGAAACGCGTAGGGCTCGAAATGCTCGAGGATCCCGATATGGGTCCACAATTCCTTGTTCCGCTCAAGATGCAAGGTATTCAGGACGTAACGGAAAATTCGATCGTCATCCGGTTCAAGTTCACAGCCAAGCCAGGCAATCCCAGTCTCATCCAACGACAGGCCATGAAACGCCTGCTGATAGCCTTCAAGGAGGCGGGCATCGTGCTCTCCTCCAACGCGGTAGTGGTTCGAGGCGGACCAGATTCCCATTCTTCCGGCGCAGCCGCCGCAACTGCGTCGGCCATGGCAATGGAAGCCGCGGCGCAACCTGGGTGACTCGCCGAGCCAGTGAGGCAATATCTCCCTGTAGATGGCGTCGGCGATAGCGTGCCATCGTCCGGTGGCGGGGCATCGAGCCGAGAGCGTGCTCAACGTTGCGGACGAAGCCCGCAACGTGCCTGTTCGGTTGCCAAAGGCTTGGCCGGTTGTAAGCGCCAATAAAATCCGTGAGGTGAGCTTCGCACTGGTGATGGCTGACACGACAAATCAATTTCAGGTTAGCTTCCGGCGCCAAGTGAACCCGATTCGAATCCGACAAAGCCAACACCTGGTTCGATTTCGTTTACCACAACGGCGATGAAGCCATCTTCAAGGCAACACGGAATTCCCAATCCCTTCCGTTCAATTTTTTGCGTAGGGTAATGTAATCCTACACTTGCACTTGGATGGCCGGCGCCTTGAATGGGGCTTGGCGCGTGGGCATGCGATAAGTGGGGGGATCGCGATGGGAACCTAGACCGATATCCGACACGAGCTCGATGACCGGCGTGAGGGCCGCTGCCACCGGAGATGTGGCGTCTCCCGCGCAGGACGGTCGAGAGGTCCGCGTGCGAGAGCGGCTCCCACCGGGCAAGCGTGATCACTGGGCTTCTTGGCGCCGCGGCGATCCGTGCTGCCAAAAGATACGTTGCTCATCCGGTGACGAAGCCGGCCTACCCTGCCTGACCTCGCTTTCGCCGGGCCGCGCCAGCCCTCATCATATACCCGCCTCGCTTTGATGGCCGGGAGGATCACCGGCACGAAAGGCTTGTCCGCCCGGTCGACAGCGAGTGCAGCGAGCGCGGCCGCGACCTCCTTGCCGGTTCCCGATCGACCGGTCAGCAGGACCGAGGTCGGAAGCGGCGCCACCTTGGCGATCGTCTCGCGCACCTCGCGGATGGCGGGCGACTCGCCGATCACCTCAGAAGCGAGATCGGTCATGCCGGCCAGTCGCATCCAACGGCTTCATAGGAAATTAGACGACGCTGTTGCTTGACATCAACTACCCAATCAGAAAGGTATCTTACCCAACGGCAACAGATTCGGTTTCCATGAATATTGATCGTCTGCGCCTCGACAAAGATGCGTGCCGGATGGGCGTGCATGCCGTTTGAGTGATCGGGTTGGGGGACAGCGATGACAAAGAGACTGAATTCGGACGGCCGCTCTAGGACCGGCGACCGGGCCTCGGCCGATGGAGGCGCGATGCCCGGTGTCCAGGATGGGACCGCCCGCCGGATATGGCGGGGGGGCACGGCCAGGATGGCCATGCCGATCGGGCCGACCCGAGCCGGCCTGATCGCGGGATTGCTCGGCACCACGGCCTGGCTCGCCATGCCGGACACGGCCGCGGCCCAAAGCTGCGGCATGCAAGGCAGCGTCTATACCTGCACCTATTCCGGCAACACGTACGCCTACAACTTCTTTTACGCGAATGCCGATGCCCCCGATGCCGTGCCGATGACGGTGACATCGACCGGCGACATTACGATGGCGGTGCAACCGGGCCAGGGTGACACGCTGAATTTCGGCGCCTTCGGATTCAGCCAAACCAACAAGAGCGGCGGCAACACCCAAGGCCTTCAGTTCACCAACTCCGGATCGCTCACCCTCACCGCCGGGGCATCGTGGGGTAACAACACCTACGGCATACAGGCGACGCAGATCGCCGGCTCGGGCGACAATGGCGGTTCGAGCGGCAGCCTGAGCGGAAGCGGCGTCCCTGCGGGCATAACCATTAACAACTCCGGGACAATCGACCTTGAGCTGTCTGGCATCCAGGTCGGTGGCGGTGCCGCCATCTCGGGGTTCGATTCCGGCGGGAACGGCGTGTCGGGAGGCTCAGGCGGTTCGTCCGCGGGCGTGTCGATCACGAACAGTGGCCAAATCACTGTTAATGTGAGCAGCTATGCCGGCTTCGCCGGCATCACCGCCCAGTCCGTGGGGGGCGACGGCAGCACCAACGACGCGGGCGCCGGCGGCGCCGTTACGATCGACAATTCCGGCTCGATCAGCGCGACGGCGATTGGGTCCGCCGGCTTCACCGGCCTCTACGCGCAGTCGCTGGGCGGGAATGCGCCGTCGGCATCCCAGAGCCAGAGCAACTCGGCCAGCGGCGGGGACGCCGGCCTCGTGACGGTGACGAGCTCGGCGGCCGTCGACGTGGGCTTCACGTGGTCGAACGCGGCTTCGCCGAGCGAGGCCACGCTCTTCGGCATCTACGCCCAGTCGGCTGCCGGCGACGCCGGCAACAACCAGCACGGCTCCGACACCGGCTCCGTCGGCGTCGCGGGCAACGCGGGCGGCGCGAGCATCACGCTAACCCAAGGCGGCGACGTCTCCGTCGTCCAGAGCGGCACGCCCCCGACGGCCCAGGACGACTTCCTAGGCGCCGGCGTCGGCGCCTTCGCCTCCGGCGGGCTCGGCGGCAACTCGGCCGAGACCTCGAGCAGCGCGGTGTCCGGCACGCCCGGAGGGAGCATCGCCGGCGTCGGCATCAAGATCACGGACGCCAGCGTCACGACCAGCGGCGACGGACTGCCGGCCCTCCTCGCTGTGGCGCAGGGCGGCACGGGCGGCGGCGGCGGCTGCGCCCAGGGGCCGGTCGACGGCCAGGACTGCAACACCGTCAATAGCCGCGACGAGGGGCGGCACCAGAACGGCGGCGTCGGCGGCTCGATCGGCGAGAGCGGCATCGTCATCCAGGCACAGAACGAGGCGGTGCAGATCACGACGGACGGCGACAACGCGCCCGCCATCGTCGCTTCTCTCACCGGCGGCGACGGCGGCGACGGCGGCGGCATGATCTATTTCGGCGAGGCCGACGCCGGCAGCGGCGGCAACGGTGGAACGGTCACGGGCTCCGGCCTGACGGTCGAGCTCGCCGGCACCACCCAGACCCCGATCACCGTGCAGACGACTGGCGCCGATTCGCCCGCGATCTTCGCGGCCAGCACCGGCGGCGATGGTGGCGACGGCGGCGTCGCGAAGACGACGAGTGCGAGGTCTTTCGCCGGCCCGGGTGGGACCGGTGGCGCCGGCAGCGCGGTGACGGTGGCCCTCATCTCCACAACCGTCGCGACCGAGGGCGACACCTCGTCGGCCATCGTCGCGCAGTCGCGCGGCGGCGATGGCGGCGTGGGCGCGCTCGCGATCGGCGGCTCGGCGCACGGCGGTGTCGGCGGCAACGGCGGCGCAGCCGGACCGGTGCTGGTGACGCTGGACAGCAACTCGAGGGTCGCGACCCAGGGCACGCAGTCGATGGGCATCCTCGCCCAGAGCATGAGCGGCGCCGGTGGCAACGCCAACGGATCGAGCGGGCTCGGCAGCGCCGGCGGCGGCGGCGGCACCGGTGGCGGCGGCGCGGGCGTGACGGTGCAGAATGCGGGCGGCATCACCACCGCGGACGAGGAGGCGCGCGGCATCTTCGCGCAGGCGATGGCGGGCAACGGCGGCGCCGGCGGCGGCGCCAACGCCCTCTTCAGCTCAAGTGGCGGGACCGGCGGCGGCGCCGGCAGCCCGGGCGACGTCACGGTGACGAACACCGGCACGATCTCGACCAGCGGCGAGGGCGCGCAAGCGATCCTGGCGCAGTCGATCGGCGGAACGGGCGGCGCCGGCGGTTCGTCGAGCGGCGTCTTCTACGTGGTGGGCGGCACCGGCGGGACCGACCCGTTCACGACGACGGGCGACAGCGTCACCGTCAACCAGTCCGCCGGCGCCATCAGCACCTCCGGTCAGCTCGCGTTCGGCATTCTCGGTCAGTCGATCGGCGGCGGCGGCGGCGACGGTGGCAGCGCCTCTGGGATCAGCGTCGCGGTCGGCGGCGGTGGCGGCAACGGCGGCCTCGGCGGTGAAGTGGTCGCCAATCTCACCGGCGGATCGGTGACGACGACGGGCGACCAGTCCGCCGGCGTCGTGATGCAGTCGATCGGTGGCGGTGGCGGCAACGGCGGCAACTCCACGGGCACCGGCGTAGAGCTGACCGTCAGCCTCGGCGGCACCGCCGGCAGCGGCAGCGACGGCGGTACCGCGACAATCTACAATTACGGCACCTCGATCGTCACCAGCGGCACCAAATCGCCGGGCATGGTGGTGCAGTCGATCGGCGGCGGCGGCGGGACAGGCGGCGGCGCGCTCGGCTATACAGTGGGTGCGGGGTTCGCGGGCAGCTTCGCGCTCGGCGGCAGCGGCGGGTCGGGCGGCGACGGTGACTGGGCGGCCGCGACCGTATCCGGCGCCTCGATCCTCACCGGCCAAAACGCCCTCCTGATCAACGGCACGTTCGCGCCCGACGGGCAGGCCACCACGTGCCCTCAGACCCTGCCGTGCAACATCCTGCCGATCGACAATTACGGCGTCGTCGTCCAGAGCATCGGCGGCGGCGGCGGCCTGGGCGGCTCGGCGACGGCCAAGGCGCTCGCCGTTTCGGTGCCCACGGGCGACGAGGGGAACTCGGCGGCGGTCGCCGCGAGCATGGCGCTCGGCGGCAACGGTGGCGCGGGTGGCAACGGCAGTCTCGCGGAATTCTCGCTGTCGGACGGTGGCACGGTTCAGACCCTAGGCCAGGGCTCCACGGCCGTGCTGGTCCAGAGCATCGGCGGCGGCGGCGGCGCCGGTGGCGATTCCAGTGCCCTCTCGGTGGCACTCGGTTACAACAAGCTGATCCCGGACAGCGGCACCTCGGCCGTCGGCACCACGATCTCCGTCTCGCACGGCGGCAAGGGTGGCACCGGCGGCGACGGCGGCGCCGTAAACGTCGCGCTCGGCGGGTCGGTGGTGGACAGCGCGTTCAATCCGGACAACTCAAGCCTGACGAGCACCGTCACCACCTACGGCGACTTCGCCGACGGCATCAAGGCGCAGTCCATCGGCGGCGGCGGCGGCGATGCCGGCACCGGCAGCAGCAACACCCAGCAGTTCGGCACCGGCACCTCGAACAATCTCAAAATGGTCCTGGGCTCGCAGGGCGGAGGCGCCGGCAACGGCGAGACTGTCATCGTCAATCTCTACGAGAGCAGCTCGATCACCACCTACGGCTCGGGCGCGATCGGCGTCGTCGCGCAGTCGATCGCCGGCGGCGGCGGCTCCTCACAGGGCGGCTCGCTGGCGCTCTCCCAAGGCTCCGGGATCGACATCAAGCTCGGCACACAGGGCGGCGGCGGCGGCACCGGCGGAACGGTCGCCGTCACCAGCGACGGCGCGATCTCGACCCAAGGCGGCGACGCCACCGGCATCCTTGCGCAGTCGATCGGCGGCGGCGGCGGCCTCGCCGGCTCGTCCGGCTCCGACGCCTCCGCCGACAACCCGGTCACCGTCGCGACCAATGCGCGCAAGACCGGCTCCTCGATCGCCAAGTATGTGGAGAACGGCGGCGACATCAACCCGCAGTTCAACCTCTCCATCGGCGGCGCCGGCGGCAGCGGCGGCTCCGGCGGCGTCGTCTCGGTCGCGGTCAACAACGACGTCACGACGCTGGGCGACTGGGCGCACGGCGTGGTGGCGCAGTCGATCGGTGGTGGCGGCGGCAAGGGCGGCACCGCCGCGGCGACCGGCACGGCGAGCGCGAGCAACGTCAACATCAACCTCAACATCGCCGTCGGCGGCAGCGGCGGCAACGGCGGCGACGGCGGCCAGTCGACCAGCGTCGAGTTGGGCGAGGGGCCGTCCGGCAGCACGCTGATCACGACCGGCGGCGCCGGCGCCGGCTTTGGCGCGGCGGGCGTGGTCGTCCAGAATATCGGTGGCGGCGGCGGCATCGGCGCCGACGGGTCCGACCGCGCGCTCGGCACTATCTCGCTCGGCTTCTCGCAGCAGGGTGGCAGCGGCTACGCCGGCAACGGCAACACCGCCGAGCTGACCTACTCGAACAACGCCGGCACCCAGATTGTCACCAGCGGCGCATTGGCCGACGGCGTGGTCATCCAGTCGATCGGCGGCGGCGGCGGCATCGGAGGCGCCGGCAGCAGCGCCTGGCCGGGCGCGGCGAACGGCACCTTTGACCTCACGGTCGGCGGCGGCCAGGGAGCCAACGGCAACGGCGGCGACGTCACCTTTGCGCCGAACGGCGGCTTCATCGACATCACCACAACCGGCTACGGCGCCTACGGCGTGCTGGCGCAGAGTATCGGCGGCGGCGGCGGCACCATCCTGGCGGCGCGCAACGGCAACAACGCCGGCACCTACCTCGGCGGCACCTATTCCGGCTCCGGCGGCAACGGCGGCACCGTAACGGTCAACCTCGGAAGCGAAAGCAACATCACAACCAGCGGCAACATGGCGTTCGGCATCGTCGCGCAGTCGATCGGCGGCGGCGGCGGGGCGATCCGCGTCGCAGGCTACACGACCGACGTCGCGAACATGCTGGTCGGCGCGGGCAACACCACGTCGACCTACCCGACGGAGGGCTCTGGCAACACGGTAACGGTGGAAACCGCCGGCACCATCACCGCGAACGGCCCCGCTTCGATCGCCATCTTCGCGCAGAGCGTCGGCGGCGGCGGAGGACTGATCAACAACGGCGTCAGCCTCTATGCCGGCGCGCCGCTCTACGACAAGTGCGACTCGAAGTGCGATGCGGGCGGCGGCGGCGCCGTCGAGGTCACCGTGGAGTCCGGCGGCAACGCCTATGCCACGGGCGAGAACGGCATCGGCATCTTCGCCCAGTCCGCCGGGCCGAAGACCAGCGCCGTTACCGTGAACGTCTCCGGCAACGTGCAGGGCGGCACCGGTTCCTCCTCCGCCGGCGTGTGGATCGACAGTGGCAGCGACAACCAGGTCAACATTGAGAGCGGCGGCAACGTCTACACCGCCGGCGGCGGCAACGCGGTGACGACGACGGGTGGCGGCAGCACCAAAGTCAACAACGCCGGCGATGTCATGGGCTCCGTGCTGCTGAACGGCGGCACGATGGCGAACGCCGCAACCGGCGTCTTCGCCGCCGGCGCCGTTATGGGCGGCGACCTGGCGAACCACGGCCTCGTCGCGCTGGGGCGGGTCAACGACCGTGCGACGCAGGTGACCCGCGTCGACGGCGACTTCACCCAGTCGGCGAGCGGCCGGCTCGAGGTGCTGTTCGACCCGCTCAACCGCGCCGCGAATCGCCTCGACGTCAACGGCACAGCCACGCTCGACGGTGAGATCGCCGTCGTCGCCCGCTCGCTAGTTCGCGACCGGGAACTCGCCATTGTGAGGGCTGGCCAGAGTCTGACTGGCGCTCTGACCGCTGTCGACACCCGCGCCATCGATTTCGAGGCGCGCACGGCGGCCGGCGAGGCGCGGGTCGCAGCGATCGATTCCCGGTTCGCCGCGGCATTCGATTCGCTGTCGCGCAACGAGGAGCGGCTCGGCGAGCACCTCGACGCGATCTTCGACAACCGCTCGACGAGATATGCAGGGCTCCTTGCCGCGCTGAACGAGATCGGCGTGGCCGACGACACGGGCGTCGCCTACGCCCGCGCCCTGGCCGCGCTGTCGCCCGGCGCGTCGCAGGCGATGGCAGCGGCGCAGCCCGCGCTGGCGCGGGGCAGGCTCGACGGGGCGATGCGCTGCCCCGCCGATGCCGGCACCCTTGAGGTGGACCGCTGCGTCTGGGGGGGCGGCAGCGGCACCTACATCGACCAGATCGGCGCGGGCGGCTACGATGGCCGGCTCTGGAGTCTCGGCGGCGGTGGCCAGTTCGCGCTCGGCGAAAATTGGATCGTCGGCGGCGCGGCCGGCATCGACAACAGTGACTACCACTCGGACGACGGCTTCTCGCGCGCCGACGGGACGACAGGGTACGTCGCCGCGGCGGTCGGGCGGCAGTTCGGCGGGTTCAGCCTGACCGGCGCCGTGGCCGGCAGCTGGGGTGCCTTCGACACCAGCCGCAGCGTCGTGCTGCCCGGCTTCACAGGTACTGCGGAGGGCGACACCGATGTCGCGACGCTGAGCGGGCGGGTGCGCGCCGCCTACACGTTCGCCGCGGCGTTCGGCTACGTCAGGCCGACGCTCGACGTCGACCTCGTCTACACCCACTCGAGCGGCTACACAGAATCCGGGGCCGGGATCTACAATCTCGACGTCGCCGCCGCCGACCAGACAGCGCTGATCGCGACGCCTTCGCTCGAGGTAGGCACCAGCTTCGCCGCCGCCGACGGTTGGGCGATCGGCGGCTTCGCCACTGTGGGGCTCAGCCTCTCGACCGAGGACGAGTGGACCACGTCCGCGCGCCTCGAAGCGGCGCCGCTCGAGGCAGGGCGGTTCGCCACGCGCCTGCCGATCGCCGACATCATCGGCGAGGTCGGCCTCGGCCTCTCCGTCGCCAACCCGGCACACGGCGTCGAGGCGCGCGTCGAGTACGAGGGCTCGTTCGGGAACGACTACGCGAGCCACGGGGGGCTCCTGCGCCTCTCGAAGCGGTTCTAGCCCTTCTCGCTTCGAGCTTGCGTTCCATACCTAGCAGGCCGTTGAAGCGAAATCCAGGACACCGTCTTGATCACATTTCGCCGATCGGGTGTGAGGACCATGTAACTAGACGGGGGCGCGGATGAGCCCAGAGAATGTTGGATTTCAGGTTCTCTCCCTCCGCCAGATATAACTGATTTAATTGAGTTTTCTGGATTTTTTGGATCGCTGCGTACAAAACTACGGCTTGCCGCGAATGATACATGCGACACTTGTAATTCGGTGGGCTAGTTGTCGACCCAACAGACTTCAGGCGCGCTCAGTGCACTAGATACGCTTCGTCGTAGGCGACGAGCCGCCTGATAGCGACGAGGCCGTCGCAATCTACCGTCGCTTCCTGTATGCCGACGCGAGAGTTTGTGGAGGATACATGGTCAAGCTGACGGAAGAAAACCGAAGGAAAACGCTAACCGCGTGCTACGACTATTTCGGCGTAGACAGCGCGGGCAAGAACGTGCGCAGGTGGTGGACAGACCGGGCGCCGAACGGGGAGGTAGTCGTAACGCTGTGGGTTGACCATTTCCAAAACGAAAATTTGACCGAGTACAGCACCTTCAACCGGTCAGATTTAGCTGCCTGGGTAGGTCGCTCTGAGAACCACCAGCGGCGCGACTTGCTTCAGAATGTCGGCATCGGCGGGACCTTTCAATCGATCGTTCAGCGGTATGCCGACCCCAACCGCCGACCTAGAGTAGCTGCAGAAAGGTACATAGGCCGCCCAATGCGGCTGACGGCATTGGATGAGCACACTGGCGAGTTCAGCGCACGAGAGATTGACTTCTAACTCATTCCACCCAGCCTGGCATGCCGACCGTTGGGAGAAACATTTCGCCTTGGATATCTGACGGAACGGTTGCGCGGCGTCGCAAGATCGATCGCCGCTTGGGTGCCTGTTTTTGATTGGGTGATACCGCCCCGCCAAATGGCAAGGCGTTCAAGAAAGAAGGCCGCGCCTGCTTTCCCGGGTAAGCTGCCTGACCAAGTGGAAGGCCGCCGACGGAAGGGCCGCCTTGGCCAGCGTTGCGACTGGCTGCCGGTGTCCCCCGGCCACTGAACGCTCACGCACAAAGCTGAGTCAAGCCGCGAGGAAGAGATTGAGGAAGCTCCGACGCTGGGTCTTAACGACGAGTAAGTCGGACTGTCTCAGTCCTGCAGGCGTTCCAGTACCTCGTCGTCCGATATCCACGGCTGAGTTCCTGTTCATATTATGAACACCATGACGAATTTAGTGGAGACCATTGTGTTGCACACGCACTCCCTCGCGCTGAATGTCTCGGACGATATCGCGACGCTGTTGGAGGACGGCATCGTCGGAAAGAAAGGCGCGTTCAGAAGCGACTTCGCGGAAGCGATGCGCGAGGACATGATGACCGCTTTCTGGAAGGCGATACAAAGGCCGGGTGGAGCGGTGGGGCGCGGGCCGCGCCGCTGGTACGTGGAAATTCATCCGCAGGAGTTTTCCGGCTTCATCGAACTGACGACCCATCCCTGGGTTGTCGCCATGTGCGAAGCGACGCTCGGGCCGGACTACAAGATCGTCGAGATCGGCTTTGACACGCCGTTCCAAGGCGCGAAGTACCAGCCCTGGCATCGCGATTTTCCGTCGCCCGAAGACACGTTTCGCGACAAACGCATAACCTCGCTGGCCTTCAACCTCACCGGCGTCGATGTGACCGAGGACATGGGGCCGTTCGAGATTGCCGTCGGCACGCAATATGTCGATGGGCGCGGCTGGAAACATGAGATGTTCCCGCCACAGGAAATCTGGCCGGAGTTCGCGGCCAAGGGCGTGAAAAAATATCCTAAGATGGGCGACATTTCCTGCCGCTCGGCGCTCACCATCCATCGCGGCACCGCGCATCCCTCGCCGATCGCCAGGCCTGTTATGGTGCTCGGCGTCGACGCGCCCGGCGCCGGCCACGACACACTGCACGATCTAATGGTGACGCAGGACTTTTACGACGCCCTGCCGTCGCAAGTCCGCGATCACCTCGTGTGCCGGGTGGTTGACGAACTGGTGCCGGTAACCCAAAAGCACGATATTGAAGGGCTGGTGATGGGCGTGGAGTGAAAGGGCGAGCGTCTGGGTGAGCCGATAGCTTGCCGTAACTTGTCGGCATGCTGCTTGCCGAATTGGCGTCGCGGGAACACTCGGCCCGGCATCCGCGAAAGAGACAGAGGACAGTAGGACGGCAGCACTGAGAGGGTGTGAATCTTTTTTGAGTTTTGAGGATTTGCCAGAGCAGTGGGGTGTGATTCAGTTGGGCGTGGCGGTGCTTTGGAGGGATTTCGATGGGCGAGGAAAGTCTGTTCGGTGGCCTGCCGGAGCAGCGGGCGCGGGAGGCTGGGGGGCGTGGGGCGCCGCGGCTGCGCCTTCCGGAGCGCGGCCAGATCGACCTGCACTGGGTGGCGTTGGACGATCTGATCGCGGACGACCACATGGTGCGGTCGGTGTGGGCGTTCGTGTCGGGACTCGACCTGTCGGGGCTTTATGAGGCGACCGCGGCGCGTGAAGGCAAGCCAGGCCATCCGGCGGCGGCGCCTGAACTGATGATGGCGCTATGGCTGTGGGCGACGATCGATGGTGTCGGCAGCGCGCGGCGGCTGGATGCTCTGTGCCGGGAGCATCTGGTCTATCGCTGGCTGTGTGGCGGGGTCTCGATGAATTACCACAGCCTCTCGGACTTTCGGATCGCGCATCATGCGGTGCTGGACGAACTGTTGGCGCCGGGCGTGGCGGCGCTGGTGGAAGCCGGGCTGGTGTCGCTGGAGGTTCTGGCGCAGGACGGCTTGCGGGTGCGTGCCAGTGCCGGGGCCGGCTCGTTCCGGCGCAGGCAGCGGCTGGAAGAATTGCGGACGGCGGCACGGGCCAGGGTGGTGCGGCTGTCCGCCGAACTGAAGGCCGATCCGGGATCGGGCGAGCGGCGGCGGCTTGCGGCCGCCGAACGGGCGGCGCGCGAGCGCGAGGCGCGCATCGCGGCGGCCCAGCAGCGCATGCGCGAACTGGAAGCCGAGCGGGAGCGAAGGCACAAGACCAACAAGAAGGAGGTAGCCGGACAGAAGCAGCCGCGGGCCTCCACCAGCGATCCGCAGGCGCGGGTGATGAAGATGGCCGATGGCGGCTTCCGCCCGGCCTACAACATGCAAATCGTCGCTACACCGAAGACCCAGGTGATCGTGGCGGTCGATGTCGATAGCAGCGGCTCGGATCGTGGTTTGGCACGCCCGGCGATCGAAGCCTTGCACAAGCGCGGCCATTGGCCTTGCGACTATCTGGTCGACGGCGGCTTCACCAAGAACGACGACATCGACTGGGTCCATGCGGCGGGCACGCGGCTGTGGTGCCCGCCGGGGCAGACAAAGCACGGCGGCGATCCCTACACACCGAAAGACGGCGACAGCGCCGCCGTGGCCGACTGGCGCCAGCGCATGGCGAGCGATCAGGGCAAGCACTCTATCGCCGTCGCGCCGAGCACGAATGCATCAATGCCAGGGGCCGGCTTATGGGGCTCCAGCAACTCACGGTGCGTGGCAAGGACAAGGCCCGGACGGTCCTGCTGTGGTTCGCGCTGGCCCACAATATGCTGCGCGGCTTCGCCCTGCGCGCCGACGCCCGGGTCCCGGCATGACAAGAGCCTTGCAACGGGTTGGCCGCGCCCGCATCGCCCCAAATCGAGCCACCTGCCCGCTTCTGCGCCCGGCCCGGTCAACCCGGCCGGGCTACTCAACAAGCCTCGCCCAATCAGCCCTCGCCCCGAAGCGGGCAATACATTCTCAAGCTCTGAGGAGTGTCGGCGAGCTATGTGGATTTATGAAAGCGCCGTCCGCCGCCTTTAGCGCTTACTTCCGCGACCTTCGGAACTTTCGTACATTGAGTATGTTCGTAACGCTGATCGCAGCGCTGCCGCATCATCGCTGCGAGGGCGTGTGGGTTATCCAGCGTTGAGCCCGTCCCGTCTCCCTTCGGGGGCGGGCTTTCTTGTTTGTGATATTTTCGTGCGTGCGCGGAACATGACGCGTCGTGTCAGGTTCCCACTTTGACCGAGGCGGCCTCACGGTGTCAGAGTTAGGCCCGCCGCCCCCCACCGGGGAGGGCGGACTCGGTTAGTCTCCGCCAAACCGCTTCGGCTGTGACCATTTCCCAATGGAGATCGAATGGCTTCATACTACTCAACAATGATATCCGGCATCGAGAACGACGAAAGCCTGTCATCGAGCGAAAAAATCCAAAAACTGAAAAGCATCGCATCCCAGGTTGTGGACCTCCGTCGGGCATCTGAATCTCCCGACGACACAGATGACACAAACGACGATCTGAAAGCGGTGCAGCGAGCACTCGCAAAACTTGAAGGTCAGGAATCTAACCGCGCCGCTTCAACCAGTCAGCTTTGAATTTCAAGTCGGCGATGAAGACGTATTCTCCTGCTTCGTCCCGCACTTTGACCCAGAAATTTCGTTGAGGCGGGCCTGGCAATTCGTCGTGGACGATATCCGGGATGGCCGCGACAGCCTCGTCGGCTGCCGCGTCTTGCGTGGCGGACTCGATGCCCACCTCATCTCGCGTGATCCCATCCCCGTCAAAAACATCGAAATAGTAGCGCGGCATGGAGGCCGCTCTACGAATGATGTTCTAAGATTTCGGAGCATCGTGGACAGGTCACGTCGAAGTGGCCGAATTGAGCCTCTTCCACCGGCGCCTCGCCACCCCCGCAGCGCAGCCAGAACAGCATGCCCTCGCCGGGGACCTGCGTTCCCTCGACCGCGTGCGTCACGAAATCGGGATCAGTCCAGCGGATGGGAAGGCCGTCCAATTCCGTTAAAACGTTCGATCCGTCTATGTGATGGTTCATGATGTTAAGCCATACATCCGCACGGTCATGCCTGTGGCCTGCTATCAACTTTCAGCTTTTCGGCCTCGCGCTCAATAACATCTCTGTCATTGCCGAACCGGTCGATGAGTTCGCGGACTTGATCTGTAGATAGGCCGAATTTGCTGGCGACGTAGCCAACCTCCCATTCCTGGTCTCCTGCCACCTGCGATCGGTCGCGGTTGTCCTGCTTCGATTTGTCATCTGCCATGTCTACCTCTGGTCGTTGTAGGGCGCCTTCGTCGCTCCCACCATTCGGGCGAGTTCGGAGAAGGGTGGGATATCAGCCTCGCCCTGAGCATTGTTGGCCATTCGCAAGAGCCGGACAGGAAAGCATAGCGCATCACGATTTGAGGGCGACATATCCTCGTAGTTCCGCTCTTCCCCTGTCAGCCCTGCTTCCACCTTGTGCAGGGCGAGGTCTATGTCATCGACGGTGAGAAGCCCCTTGTGGACCAGCGCATTGTTCACGGCAGCAACCGCCATAATCAGGCCTTCAAGCTGCAAGTTGGCTACGTTCATGGCGCTACTTCTTCACGTATGCGCCGGGCTGACGGCCAGCTTTAGGAGCCTTCGCATCCTTCGAGTGCTCGGCAATGGCTGGGCCAGCGCCTGACACCTTTTCAGTTGCCGGCGATGGCGTAGGCATCTTGGACGGCTGCTGACCGTCCGAGTGCCGCGTCTTTTCGTCAACATCATCGACCGGCTCTGTCAGGCCATATGGCTTCTTTGGCTCCTCGCCACGGTCTCCGTTGTGGAATTGATCCGGACGCTGGCTCATTCCCGCCTTGGGCTCTCGCGCCCCAGTCTCTCGATTGTTGTCGTTCATGTGATCCTCCTGTGAGACATGAACTGCAAAAACATCGGCCGGTTCCGGCGCACCATTTGAATCACTGTTCGTTCCCGTTGCCGTCTCGCTCTCCACGCCTAGACTCAGCTTGTGCGTAAGCGTTCAGTGGCCGGGGGACACCGGCTGGCGTTCATAGAGCCGATGCTGCCTACCCTCGTCGAGGCTCCGCCCGAGGGCGGTGAATGGACTCACGAGGTGAAATTTGACGGCTACCGCTCGCAACTCATCAAGCGGCCGGGCGGCTCTCGCATCTTCACGCGCAACGGATTCGATTGGACCGCGAAATATGCTCCACTGGTCGAGGCTGCCGACGGCCTGGCAGTCGCCAGTGCAATCATCGACGGCGAAATCATCGTGCCCGATCCAGCCACCGGGCTGACCGACTTTCAGGCACTGCGCTCCACAATCCGCAAGACGCCGACCGGCTTATCTTCGTAGCCTTCGATCTTCTCCACCTCAACGGCCACGACCTCCGCGACATGACGCTGGAGGAGCGCCGGCACCTCTTGGAAGACTTGATCGGCGACAGCGATACGGGCGGCCGGTTCCAATTCAGCGAGCAAATGGAGGGGACCGCGAAAGAACTCTTCCGCAAGATCGACCGGGCCAAGTTGGAGGGCATGGTCTCAAAGCGGCTCGGCAGCCGGTACGAAAGCGGCCGAACCATGGATTGGCGGAAGGCCAAGAGCTACGAGGAAGCCGACTTCAACATCATCGGCGTGCAGCGCGAGCGCGGCAAGCCTGCTATGGCGTTGATGACGGACAGCGCGGGGAAATACGTCGGCGGCGCCTTTGTGACGTTACCGATTGGCGTTCGTCAGCGGCTATGGGATCGCGTTCAGGCCAAGGCCGGGGCGAAGCCGCCGAAGGGTTTGCCTGTTGAGAAAGCGGAATGGGTAAAACCGGGATTGGTGGCCCGAGTTAAGTTCCTGCGTGGCGAGGAAAAGCTTCGGCACGCGTCGGTAAAAAGCTTTCGAGAGGGCGCAGTCACGGACGGACCGGCGACGGCTCCTCGCGACGAGTGAAAAACTCGGCACTGTTCCAATGCTGAAGCCGCTCCAGCACCTCATCGTCCGGGAGCGTGTCGCGCTAGCTGCCGATGATCGAAAGAATGTCGGATTTGCCTCCAACACGCTGGAGCGCGTCATGCATCGACTTCGGGTCGGTTGTGTTGAGGGCCGCTATCTCCGCTTCAGTAGCCCCGAGTAGGCGTAGGCTCCGCTCAACTTCCCTCACGATGTCGGCATGCCACGGCGTGCGGGCCTTGAGGGCCAAGCGCGTCACTCCAGGCTGCTGCTGCATCTGTGCCCCTTGGGAGGGCGTCGCTTCCGGCTCTTGCGGGTCGCGTGGCTCAGTTGCTGTAGCAAGCTCTGTCCCTTCAAACTGCTGCATCTGCCTAAGGGCGAGGTTTGACATGTCTAGGTTGGGCATGGTCATCTGCTCAGATTGATACTCGATCGAACGCGGTTGGGTACGGTGATGTTCCGGGATCATCCTGGCCACCTGACATCTCGCCGCCACAAATATCCAACACTGCCGTCCGGGGCATCGTCTGGTATTTCGCCAATCGCCTTAAACCAGGCGGTTTCAACTTGACGCCCTGCCGCTCGCGCTGAATTTTCGTAGCCGCTTGCTGGCATCGGCCGATCAATGCCAGCACCGAACGCCGTAAGTCCCCAGAGTCACTTTCCCTTCATCGGCGAGTGTTAAAGCTCATAGATGCGCGCGACGACTTCGCCTTTCATCCGCCGATCGAAGGCGCTGAAATCGTTGTAGCCTTCGCCGGGCCAGGTCTCGCGCCATTTGAGGCGAAGCTTTGCCGGCGAAACTGTCGCAGGAACCTCCACGGCCGCTTCGGCGCTATTCTTGTCTGGTTTCGGCAAAGAGGCTTCCATGAGTGCGCGCGGTCTTCAATTCCTGAATAAATGGATAGCGAAAAACATTCCTGCCGACGCAAAGGCCGACTCAGTTCTTGCCAGCGAACTTGCCGATAAAGTGCTGGTGGCCGCCGAAAAGGAAGGTCTCACTGCGAAGGACGTCGGTGAGGAGGTCGACAGCATTTTCGAGACCATCCTGAAAGCGCTCAAGGATCGTGCAGGAGGCTCGCCCGAATAGGTGTGTCGCCAGCGTCGCCGCGATGCCCGCCGCAGACCCAAAGGTACCGTGTCTGCCGGCATAGCCGAAGCAGCCCCAGCGCTTGCAGCCGGGATGTTCCCACCAATGCTCATCGATATGTTTGGTACGAGACGCGGTCGTCAACTCGACCGAGATTTGCGGGATGATCGCTTCGTCGCTCATTGGCGGAGTGAACGAAATGAGAACGGAGGAGTCAACCGCCCTGTCAATTTGCGGAAGTGCCAGTTCCTTGCGCTGGAGCAGTTAAACCGCCAGGAGCATCGGCTGCCGGCGCGTCGATCGTCTCGCCCCAAATTGCGACACCGCCCCAAACGACGCCCGCGAGCAAGAGCGATATGATCAGGACAAACAGCACCTGAAGCCCTGTTCGGCCTTGGCGCGCTTTGTCCGTGGTGATTGTTGTGATTGTCTTTTCCATGAATGCCGATCCATTGCCGAGGGAGAAGGTCTCTGGTCAATGTCCCGATCGGCGCATGGTTCCGGCCGGTCAGCCTTTCTTCAGCCTCAGGAATAAGGTTCGACAAGCGCAGTTCGCGGCGTTCATTTTCTGAAGGCTCTGCCGAGCTGATCGCTATTCAGCTTGTCGGCGCTTGGCATCAGCACGGTTGCCACGCGCCGGCCCAGTCTTCAAACGACCATCAAAGTGGGGCCTACCTCTGGCGTGTCTTTGCCTTCCGCTATCACTGCTTCCAGCGCAGTGATAGCCACATGCACTTGGGAAAGTCTTTCGATCTGACCATGATTGGTGGCGCTGGTGACATTGTACGCCTCTATTCGCCGCTGCCTGGTGAGGTCATCTTTCAACTTCTTAAGCTCTTCAACTGTCTGAGCCATCGAGTTCTCCTTTGTTCCAGTCCGTCGGCCGCGCCTTCACGACTTAGCGAATGGCAACCTCGTTCCATCGCCTTCCGCAACAAGCACCGTTAAGTGATGCCACGCGGGATTAGGGGAGCTTTCGGCGGGGAGTCTTCACGACGAGTGACATCGTGGGTGGAGTTCCAATGCCGCAAGCGCATTAACGTCTCCACGTCATTCAGCGTGTCCCTATAACTGCCGAGCACAAACAGAAGATCGGACTGGGGGTCGACCTTGCCCACGGCCTCATAGAGTTCGTGTGCTATCTTCGCCTTGATGGAGTCTTCAGGCTGATCCAGGTTTTCCATCAGCGCTGCTTCTCGCCGGCGCTCTTCCCGTCGGAGCTTTTCGAGCGCTCTTCAAACCGCTTTTCACTTTTAGCGAGCGGGCGGCCCATATCAGCCTCAGTTTTCCGCTCATCTCTCGCGGCAGCTTGCTCTAGGCTCGCGGCGGCTTCCTTGCCTTTGGATGTTGGCGCATTGCGGATCATAGGAACCTCCCGTTGGCGGCAGCCTGCCACATGCGTTGAACGTAGAGGTGTTACAGACGTTCCAGCCGAGCAAGTTATCCCTTCCGCAGCCTCACGCCAGCGCTGCAGCCGTTCTCAGGCAGGCCGCTCGCCCGTGACCTGAAGTTGAGGTATTCACGCCATTACTCTTCCGTTCGGGGTTCCGGGCTTCCAAACCTGATATGGCGTCTGACGTGAGACCCCAATCTCCTCCGGCTTGAGGGAGAGTCCTGGGTTTCGATTTAGGCCTCATGCGGCCTGTTTTTCCAGCGTGGATTTGATTGCGAACTCGACTGGCGGCATATTGCCGAGGGCCGAGTGTGGTCTGTGGTGGTTGTAGTCCTCCTTCCATGCGGTGATGGCGGTGCGGGCCTGTGTGAGCGT